>NZ_QRLE01000004.1:44219-137287 GCF_003473055.1 Collinsella sp. AM13-34
GCTGAAGTAAGGCCCCGCGGCCGGTGGGAGCAACGCTACTTCACGACCAGAATGTCGCAGTCCGTATTGCGCAGCAGGAACGTCGAAATCGAGCCCAAGAGCGCGTACTTAATTGAGGACAGGCCGCGGGCACCGCAGAGCACCAGATCGGGCTTGACCACGTCGAGCATCTCATCCTTGAGCGTCTCACGAATGCGGCCGGTGCGAATCATGACCTCGACCTCGGGAATGTCGGGATTGGCTTTGGCCTCCTCGAGCTGCTTGGCGATGGAGTTGTTAAAGGCCTCCTCCAAGCCGTTGACCAGGTCGACCGGATAGGAACCGGCGCTCTCGAGCGCGGTGGAGTCGATAACGTGGCCGATGATCAGCTTAGCGCCGTTGTTCGCGGCGACCTTGATGGCGCGTGCGAGCACAAAATCCTGCTGCTCAGTACCGTCGAGTGAAACAAATACCTTGGTATAGCCCTCGTTCATGGTTTCCTCCTTGGTCTATCGCACGGGCGCGGGGCTCGTGCGTCGGGCGGGCGCGGGCGCGTTGGCCGCCGGACACTTTATCTTGTTGCAGTTATACCCAAGGATTCGGATTTGACCGCTCGCAATTCTGTGAACGGGCGAGTTTTTTGGTAAGGGTAGGCACAGGCGTGCCGCCAACGGTTGATAATGGGACATCGCCCGCATCGTCCGCAGAACATCTACCGGCGGGTGTCTAACGAGGGGGTCCCTTTGGATATCATCGAGCTTCTAAAATCTGCCTTCATGGGCCTGGTCGAGGGCATCACCGAATGGCTGCCCGTTTCGTCGACCGGTCACATGATCTTGGTGGACGAGTTCGTCAAGATGAACGTGAGCGAGACGTTCTGGAATATGTTCCTGGTCGTGATTCAGCTTGGCGCCATTTTGGCCGTCTGCGTCCTGTTCTTCTATGACCTTAACCCGTTCTCGCCCAGCAAGGGCAAGGAGGGCCGTCGCGACACCTGGGTGCTGTGGGGCAAGATTGTGCTCGGCTGCATTCCCGCCGCGGCGATCGGTCTGCCGCTCAACGACTGGATGGAGGAGCATTTCTACAATGCTCCCGTCGTGGCGCTGGCGCTCATTGTGTACGGCGTACTGTTTATCGTGATTGAGAACTGGCGCGCGAGCAAGCGCGAGGAAATGGCCGTTGCCGGTTCGTTTGGTTCGCGTGCTGTGGTGGCGGGCGGACGTCCCGCCGGTGCGCACTTTGCGGCGCCCGCCGCGGCTACCGCTGAGGATGAGGACGATGACGAGAATTTGGACTTTGGCTCCATCGCCACGCTCGAGGACCTGAGTTGGAAGACTGCGCTGGGTATCGGCTGCTTCCAGGTGCTTTCGCTGGTGCCTGGTACGTCTCGTTCCGGTTCTACCATCATCGGTGGCCTGCTTTTGGGCTGCACGCGTTCGGTGGCGTCCAAGTTCACGTTCTTCCTGGCCATCCCTGTCATGTTTGGCGCGAGTGCGCTCAAGCTGGTCAAGTACTTCATCAAGGGCGGCACGTTCGGCGCCAACGAGGTCGCTATCTTGGGCGTGGGCTGCGTTGTGGCCTTTGTGGTTTCGCTCATCGCTATCAAGTGGCTCATGGGCTTCGTCCGCCGTCACGACTTTAAGTGCTTCGGTGTTTACCGCATCATCCTGGGCATCGTGGTGCTCGCGTACTTCTTTGTCCTGGAGCCTATGCTCGGCCTCTAACTTAGTAGTCGCTCTGGCAGCCGCTCGCTGCCGTATTCGAATACGCGATATCTATCGGAGTTGCGGTGAAATAGGGATTAAAAGGCCTTGTTGAAGGCTCCAACAGTCCCTATTTCACCGCAACTTTTTTGGTGCATTGGGGTCAAGTTACTTTGCACCAACTTGGTACAGACAAACCCGACCTCTTTGCACTAATTATTCGGCCACGGTGTGCTTGGGCTTGCGGTTAAAGACGAGCTTGTCTACTACGGCCTGTAGCGACATGCGACGGACGGTGTCGTAGGCTTCCTGCGTGCTGTAGGCGCAATGGGGTGTGACGATGCAGCGCGGATGCGCGATCAGGGCCTGGTTGGGCGCGGTCTCGTCGGCGAGTACGTCGAGCGCGGCGCCGCAGATGCCGCGCGTGCCACCGCTGGCGATGCCCTCGTTCAACGCGGCGACCAGGGCATCCTCATCCACGATGGGCCCGCGGGCCGTGTTAATCAAAAATGCCGTGGGCTTCATGAGTGCAAGCTCGCGCTTGCCGATGAGTTTTTCGGTCTCTGGAATCAGGGGACAGTGCAGACTGACGATATCCGATGTGCCGAGTAACTCATCGAGCGTTTGTGCTTTGGCACAGCCTGTCGCAGCGAGCTCTTCTGCACTCTTGGTCGGCGCCCACACCAGCACCTTCATGCCAAGCGCTTGTGCGATGGGCGCCACGGCACGCGCGATGCTGCCAAAAAAGACAAGCCCCAGTGTGCGACCCTGCGTGCGGTGCATGGTATAACCGGCAAGTGGATTCCAAACGCCGTCACGCACATCGCGGTTAAGAAACGTAACTTGGCGCATCAGGTCAAGCATCAAAGCGATGGTGTGTTGAGCGACGTCGTCTGAGCAGTACCCAGGGCAGTTGGTGACGGTGATGCCATGAGAGGCTAGGAGTTCGACGGCAACGTGGTTAAGGCCGATAGACATGTTCGAGACAATGCGCATCCCCGTGGCGGCCATGGCGTCGGCACATGCATCATCGACGGGGCCGAACTCGCCGACAAAGCCCTCGCAGCCTGCCAGCTGCTCGACGGTGGGGCAGACATTGGGCTCGTGCGCGCAGCCCACCAGCTCAATCTGATCGCCACCTTCGATTGTGTCGAGCGCCGCCTGACCCGCCTCGGTCGAACCATCGACCATGTAATAGAGCACCCTATGCTTCACAGCAACCCTCCTGCCATGTGGGGACGGGGTAGGAATGGTAGATATTCTATCCCTCCGAGCCAATCGTAGTTGCGGTGGAATAGTTCCTGTTTGGGGGCCAGAAGGCTGGTTTCAGGAACTATTTCACCGCAACTTATTTGGTGATGCTTGGGTGGTGGTGGCGCACGGAGTCGTGGTGTGATTTGCGTCGGTGTCCGCGCGGCTCGGTATACTGGTACGGCTCAAACTATGGCGCTGCCCGCAGGCGCGCCGTCCGTCAGATGAGGAGTCGCCCATGACCCAGCCCCTGCCCTGGGAAAAGAACACTGCCGCGCCCGTGCCGCCTGCGCCGGAACCCGTGCCGCTCGATGCGTACACCGCCCCCGCCGCGCCGGAACCCGAACTCGTTCCGCTCGACATCTACGACGCCCCGGCTCCGGCGCCCAAACCCGCCAAGCCGCTCGTCGATATCGATAGCCTGAACCCCGCCCAGCGCGAGGCGGTCCTGACCACCGAGGGCCCGCTGCTGGTCCTTGCCGGCGCCGGCTCGGGCAAGACCCGCGTCCTGACCTTCCGCATCGCGCATATGCTTGGCGACCTGGGCGTTAAGCCCTGGCAGGTTCTTGCCATCACGTTTACCAACAAGGCCGCGGCCGAGATGCGCGAGCGTCTGGCAGCGCTCATCCCCAGCGGCACCCGCGGCATGTGGGTGTGCACCTTCCACGCTATGTGCGTGCGCATGCTGCGCGAGGACGCCGACCTGCTGGGCTACACCGGGCAGTTCACCATCTACGACGATGACGACTCAAAGCGCATGGTGCGCGACATTATGCAGGCGCTCGGCATTGAGCAAAAGCAGTTCCCCATCAACATGATCCGCAGCAAGATCAGCTCGGCTAAAAACGCCATGATCGGGCCCGAGGACATGCTCAAATCCGCCGACAGCCCTAATGACAAAAAGACCGCGCAAGTCTACCTGGAGCTGGAGCGCCGCCTGCGTGCCGCCAACGCCATGGACTTCGACGACCTGCTTGTGCGCACACTCGAGCTGCTGCGCACCCGCCCCGAGGTGCTCGACAAGTACCAGGAGCGCTTCCGCTACATTAGCGTCGACGAGTATCAGGACACCAACCACGTCCAGTACGAGATCGCCAACCTGCTGGCCGCCAAGTACCAAAACCTCATGGTTGTGGGCGACGACGACCAGTCCATTTATAGCTGGCGTGGCGCTGACATCACCAATATCCTGGACTTCGAGAAGGATTTTAAAAACTGCAAGACCGTCAAGCTGGAGCAGAACTACCGCTCCACGGGTCATATCCTGAGCGCTGCCAACGCCGTGGTGCGTCACAACTCGCAGCGCAAGGACAAGCGCCTGTTTACGGCCGAGGGCGACGGCGAGAAGATTCAGGCCTTCCAAGCAAGCGATGAGCGCGACGAGGGCCGCTGGATTGCCGGCGAGATCGAAAAGCTGCACTCCAAGGGCACGAGTTACGACGACATCGCCGTGTTCTACCGCACTAACGCCCAGTCGCGTATTCTCGAAGATATGTTCCTGCGTGCGGGCGTGCCCTACAAGATCGTGGGCGGCACGCGATTCTTCGACCGCGCCGAGATCCGCGACGTCATGGCCTACCTCAAGATGATCGTGAACCCGGCCGACGAGATGAGCGTCAAGCGCGTCATCAACACGCCGCGCCGCGGCATCGGCTCCACCTCGATCCAAAAGATCGAGCAGCTGGCGCGCGACAACCGTTGCTCGTTCTTCCAGGCCTGCGAGATCGCGACGGCCGAGACGGGCATGTTTAGCGCCAAGGTCCGCAACGGCCTGTCGAGCTTTGTGTCGCTGGTGCGCGAGGGTCGCCGCATGGACGGCGAACTCAAGGACGTCGTCGAGATGATCGTCGACAAGACGGGCCTGCTGCAGGCCTTCCGCGCCGAAGGCACCATGGAGTCCGAGAGCCGCGCCGAGAACATCCAGGAATTCCTGGGCGTCGCTGCCGAATTTGAAGAGACGCACGAGGATATCGAGGGCACGCTCGAGAGCCTAGAAGAGCTGCGCGCGGCCGGTGTTGCCGACGTGCCCGCCGGCGCCGAGCTCGAGCCCGTCGTGGTGAGCGCGCCCGCGCCCGAGCCGGGACCGTCCGCGCCCGCGTCTTCGTTTGAGGCGCTGGTCGGCGCTCGCGACGCCGCTGGTTCCAACCCGCTCGATAGCCTAGCCGCTCCAGCGCTCTCGCCGCAGGATGCCCTGGCCGCCGCCATCGCGGGTAACGCCTATGCCACGCCAACGGAGATGCCGGCGGGTGCCGTGCATGCCGACGAGATCGAGCGCACCTACGGTCCGCTCACCTGTAAGGCACTGCCGGCACTCATGGAGTGGCTGGCCCTGCGCTCCGACTTGGATTCTTTGGCAGGCGAGACGCATGCCATCACCATGATGACCATCCACTCCGCCAAGGGCCTGGAGTTCCCGGCGGTGTTCGTGGCCGGTATGGAGGAGGGCATCTTCCCGCACGTGCACGATTTTGGCGGCAGCGATGATCCGGGCAAGCTCGAGGAGGAGCGTCGCCTGGCCTACGTTGCCATCACGCGTGCTCGCAAGCGCCTGTTCTTGACCTATGCGGCAACGCGTCGCACCTACGGCTCGACCTCTGCCAATCCGCGCTCGCGCTTCCTCAACGAGATTCCGTTTGAGGATATCGAGTTTAGCGGTATCGGTTCTGCCGGTTTTGAGGGCACGGGCTGGGAGAAGCGCGGCGACCGACACGGCACCTTTGGATCGGGCATGGGCTCGGACATGTATGGCGGCAAGGTGTTCGGTTCGCATACGCGCTCGACCGGCGGTTCCGGTTCGCGCGGCGGATCGAGCTTTGACGACTTCTTTGGCGGCAGCAGTTACGGGACCGAGCGCCATCGTGGGGTCTCGCCAGACGCCGGCCGTGTTGCCTCGACCTTTGGCTCGGGCGCACCGCGAGCCAAAAAGCCCTCGTCCAAGGTGTCCCCGACGGTGGAGCGCAAGGTCGATCGCGCCAGCGCATCGCAGGACTTTGCCGCAGGCGATACCGTGAGCCACAAGACCTTTGGCACGGGTACCGTGATCTCGGTCGCCGGAGACATGATCGAGGTTCAATTCGAAAAGACCGGCCAGACCAAAAAGCTTATGAAAGGTTTTGCACCGATCGTCAAGCTGTCGTGATCCCGGCGGACCTGGGCGGGCGTATGGGGCAACATCGCCTGCTCGGGCAGTCCTGCGCAAGACGGAGGCCACATTAAGTGGCCTCCTTTGCGTGCGGAACTCGCGATCGATGTTGCCCCATACGCCCGCCCGGGTCCTTGGGTAACGTTGCTGGACGAACGTCGCTTTGCTCGTTCGCTTTTTGATCTGGAGAGCCGGGTGGGCTGAATACTTAGACATGGCAAGGGGCTCCCCCGTTGAAGAACGGGGGAGCCCCTTGTCGCGTTTGGGTTGTTGTTGCGACCTAGAGGTGGCTGATAATCAGTTCCATATTGCCCTCGAGCTCGATCTTGTCCACGGTACTGGGGGCCAGCAGGTGGCTTCCCTTGTGGACGGGGTCGCCGCAGACGGTGCCTTTGCCGTCGATGACCGACAGGCACATGAAGGGCCAGCGCTGGTCGAGGGTCTTGCTGCCGTTGACGCGCACGCGATCGACGGTGTAGCAGGGGTTGGACTCGAGCTCGGTCACGCCGTCCACCTCGGGCGCGGTTATCGTGCCGTCGGTCGGAGCCTGAGCATCAAAGTTTATGCAGTCGAGGCTCTGCTCAATGTGCAGCGGACGCAGCTTGCCGTCGGTGCCGGGACGGTCGTAGTCGTACAGGCGATACGTCACGTCGCTCGACTGCTGCGTCTCCAAAATGAGCGTGCCGGTCTTGATGGCGTGCACGGTACCGGAATCAATCTGGAAAAAGTCGCCCTTGTGGATCGGCAGTACGTTGAGCATGTCGTCCCAGCGGCCGTCCTTGATCATCTGTGCGGCCTCGGCGCGGTCATGCGCGCGCTGGCCGACGATGATCGTGGCGCCAGGCTCGCAATCCAGCACATACCAGCACTCGGTTTTGCCCAGGCTACCGTTCTCGTGCTCAGCGGCGTACTCGTCGTTGGGATGAATCTGGATCGAAAGGTCGTCCTTGGCGTCCAGAATCTTAATGAGCAGCGGGAACTCCTTGCCCTCGCAGTTGCCAAAGAGCTCGCGGTGCTCGGCCCACAGCCACGAAAGCGTGTGGCCTGCATACGGGCCCTCCGCAATCTGGCAGTCACCGTTGGGGTGGGCCGAGATGGCCCAACACTCACCGATGGGACCATCGGGAATGTCGTAACCAAATACGGTTTCGAGTTGACGGCCGCCCCAGATCTTCTCGTGGAAGATCGGCGTCAGTTTAATCAAATCGGACATGTTCATACTCCCATTGTGCTGCGTGGGCGCCGCGTAAAACTGCTCAAAACGAGCGCCCGCATGACTACAAAAACCTATGCCAACGTTACGTTGTGCAACTCAAAGCGGTCGCCAACGTTGCGCGAGACCGAATACTCAAAGGCGGCGCCGCTATCCAAGAAGCCAATCTGGTTGAGTTCGAGCAGGGGAGAGCCGGGTTTGGTATCCAGGCGCTCAGCTTCTTCCTCGGTTGCTGCCACGGCGCGAATGGTACGGTGAAAGCTCGAAATCTTCAGCCCACATTGCTCGCGGATGAATCGGTAGAGCGATCCGTATAGGTCCTTCTTTTTCAGCCCCGGAATCAGCTCGAGGGGCATGTAGGTGTACTCGATAACGATGGGCTTCTCATCGGCCTGACGCACGCGCACGACGTGATAGGCAAAGTCATCCTCGGCAATTCCCAGCTGGGCTGCGATGTCCGCCGGTGGATTAACGATCGAGAAATCGTAGACCACCGAGGTCACCTTCTCCCCGCGGTGCTCATACGAAAAACCCTGGGCACGGTCGTTTTTGCCCTGGAAAAACGCCTGGCCGGGAAGCCCCGCCGTGTCCTTAACGTAGGTACCCGATCCGCGTCGGCTGGTAATAAGACCTTCCTCGGTGATTTGTTCAATAGCTCGTTTGACGGTGATTTTGGAAACGCTATAGAGCTCGCAGAACTCAACGACGGTGGGAAGCTTGTCGCCCGGTTTAAGAGCGCCATCCTCGATACTTCGACGAATATCTGCAGCTATCGCCTCGTATTTGGGAATCATGGAACCTCCTTTCCGACATATATGAATACAAAAGTAAGTATAACCCTCAACAGGGCACCCATATTACTTTTATCTAAGAAGTTCGAGAAAGAAAAAAGAAAAAGACGCTTTACTTTTAAAATTAGAGCGCTATAGTTTAAGCAACGAACGGAATCCTTCCGCACAACAGGATCGACCGTTTGGGGACGGTTTTGTTTTGGCGGGTTGGATATCGGTATGACCGGTGCGCGCCCGCGCCGGATAACCTGCCAAAGCAAACCCGTCTCCAACCGGAAGCTCTAGAACACGAAAGCGAGGACTTTGATGGCACAGTATCAGCTGCCCAACGACTTCTTCTTTGGCGCTGCTATGTCCGGCCCGCAGACTGAGGGTCAGTGGAACCAGGGCGGCAAGCTCGAGAACCTGTGGGACACCTGGTCCATCCAGGATCTGGGTTCGTTCTACAACTGCGTTGGCTCTTATGCCGGCAATGACTTTATGGCCAAGTACCAGGAAGACTTTCGCATTTTGAAGGACTTGGGCCTGAATACCTATCGCACTTCCATCCAGTGGAGCCGTCTGCTCGATGCCGACGGCAACCTTAACGAGGAGGGCGCCGCGTGGTATCACGAGCTGTTCCGCGCCTCTCGCGAGGCTGGTCTGGAGCCGTTCGTCAACCTGTACCACTTTGACATGCCCACCTACCTCTTTAACCGTGGCGGCTGGGAGAGCCGTGAGGTCGTCGAGGCTTACGCGCATTACGCCGACGTCGCCTTCCACGAGTTTGGCCAGGAGATTAAGTACTGGTTCACCTTTAACGAGCCCATCGTCGAGCCCGAACAGCGCTATCAGGAGGGCGTGTGGTTCCCGCAGCTCCACGACTTCAACCGCGCCCGCACCGTGCAGTATCACATCTCGCTGGCGCACGCGCTGGCCGTGGCCAACTATCGTAAGGCCTATGACGAGGGCGCTATTCGCGCCGATGCCAAGATCGGCATGATCAACTGCTTTACTCCGGTCTACACCAAGGAGAACCCCAGCGAGGCAGACCTCGAGGCCGTGCGTATGACCAGCGGCATCAACAATCGCTGGTGGCTCGACCTTATTACCAAGGGCGAGCTTCCTGCCGACGTGCTCGACAGCCTGGCCGAGGGCGGCGTTAAGCTCCCGTTCCGTGCCGGTGACCAAGAGATCCTCAAACAGGGTGTTGTCGACTGGCTCGGCTGCAACTACTACCACCCCACGCGCGTTCAGGCGCCGGCGAGCAAGGTCGACCAGTACGGTCTGCCGCACTTTGCCGACGAGTACGTATGGCCCGACGCCGTTATGAACGAGAGCCGCGGCTGGGAGATCTACCCGCAGGGCCTCTACGACTTTGGCATGGACTGCGCCAAGAACTATCCCGACCTTGAGTGGTTTGTTTCCGAGAACGGCATCGGCATCATGGACGAATACAAGAACCGTGACGCCGAAGGAACCATCCAGGACGACTACCGCGTCGACTTTGTACGCCAGCACCTGGAGTGGGTGGCCAAGGCCATCGACGAGGGCGCCAAGTGCCGCGGATACCATTATTGGGCTGTCATCGATAACTGGTCTTGGGCGAATGCCTTTAAGAATCGTTACGGCTTTGTCGAGGTCGATCTGATGGACGGTTATAAGCGCCGCCTTAAGAAGTCGGCGGCTTGGCTCAAACAGGTCGCCACGACCCATGTGGTTGATTAGCGACCGGGCGAACGCCCAGACCACGCGCCGCCGCGCGCAACACATGGCACATCTGGTGGCAGAGGGCGACAGACCACCGTGCGCATAGGAAAAGGCCGGATTTGATAGTTAGGAGCAATCATGGCCAGTGACAACGGAAAGAGCTTCCTCGACAAGTTTGCCGAGGTCTCTGCGAAGGTGGGAAATCAGGTTCACCTGCGTTCCCTGCGCGACGCCTTCGCGACCATCACGCCGCTCTATATCCTTGCGGGTATCGCGGTTCTTATCAACAACGTCGTGTTCCCCCTGTTCCCGCTCGATGCGGCGGGCCTTGCCAACCTTCAGACGTGGGGTTCGGCAATTACGCTGGGCACCCTCAACGTCTCTGCCATTATCTTGGCCGGATTGATTGGCTACAGCCTCGCTAAGAACAAGCGTTTCGATAACCCGCTCGCATGCGTGGTCGTCGCCATCTCTGCTTTCGTCATCATGATGCCGCAGCAGATCACCGCCACGCTTGCCGCCACGAGCCCGCTGCTCACCGACAAGATCACCTCCGCCAAGGTCACGGGCGCCCTTTCGACTGCCAACACCGGCACCAACGGTCTGTTCTCGGCTATTATCATCGCCCTGCTTTCCGTCTCGCTCTTCATCAAGATTTCTGGCGTCGAGAAGCTCAAGGTTAAGCTGGGCGAGGGCGTGCCTCCCGCGGTCTCCAACTCCTTCAACGTCATGATTCCGATGCTGCTCAACCTCGCGATCTTCGCTCTTGCCGCAGCCCTGCTCGCCGTGTGCGCCGGCACCGATCTGTGCGCCATCATCTCCACGTGCATCTCCAACCCGCTCAAGAGCATCATGAACGCCGGTCCGTGGGCTGTTATCCTCATCTACACCCTTGCCAACCTGCTGTTCTGCGTCGGTATCCACCAGTCCACCATCTCTGGCGCTACCGTCGAGCCGATCCTGACCATGCTCATCGTCGACAACATGGCTACCTTTGCCGCCGGTGGCACCATCCAGCCCGATCACTACATGAACATGCAGATCGTTAACAGCTTCGCCCTCATCGGCGGCTCGGGCTGCACCCTCATGCTTCTGCTCGACACGCTCCTGTTCTCCAAGAACAAGGCTTCCGAGACCGTTTCCAAGATGGCTATCCTGCCTGGTCTGTTCAACATCAACGAGCCGGTTATCTACGGTTACCCCATCGTGTACAACCTGCCGCTCATGATTCCGTTTGTCCTTCTTCCCGATCTGTTCATCGGCATCACCTATGGCCTTACCTGCGCAGGCATCATCAGCCCCTGCATCGCCCAGGTGCCCTGGACTATGCCTCCCGTCATCAATGCCCTGCTCGCTACGGGCTTTGACTGGCGCGCCGGCGTGTGGCAGGCTCTCGAGATTGTCATTGGCATGGCCGTCTACCTGCCCTTTATGAAGATTTCCGAGAAGGCAATCGCCAAGCAGGAGGCTCTCGCCGAGTAGAACGCCTAACGTTCGTCCCTTTCACCGCTGCGGGCGCCGGTACGCGGTGCCGGTGCCCGCAGCTCTCTCCCTTGCGTAAAGATGCAGGGGGTGGGAACAATAGCTGCAAAGAATGAAACCAGTCGTCGTCTGCGCGCCGCGCAGTTATAAGGAGGAAACCATGAAGAAGATCATGCTCTGCTGCAATGCCGGTATGTCCACGAGCCTGCTGGTCCAGAAGATGCAGGCCGAGGTCGCGAACCGTGGCCTGGAAATTGAGGTCGAGGCTCGCCCCATGAACGAGGCCCACGATCACCTGGACGAGTGCGACATGTTGCTGCTTGGCCCGCAGATCGGCTACACCAAGGGCGATTTTGAGAAGGAGGCCGCTGGCCGCTTCCCGGTCGAGGTCATCAACATGGTCGACTACGGCCGCATGAACGCTGCCGGCATCATCGACCACTGCGTCAGCGTGATGGGCTAGGTGCAGCATATGGAGGATATGAACGAGTTGCAGATGACCTGCTTCGAGATCATCAGCTACGTCGGTACCGCCAAGAGCATGTACATCAATGCCGTGCAAAAGGCCAAGGAGGGCGATTTTGACGCCGCCGAGGAGCTTATTAAGCAGGGCGACGAGGCTTACAACGGTGGCCACGATGTCCATATGGGGCTCCTTAAAAAGGAGGCCAACGGCGAGCGTAACGGCGAGGCCCCGTTGATTCTGCTGCATGCCGAGGACCAGATGGCCGGCACCGAGACCATGCGCGTCATGGCGACGGAGCTCATCGAGATCCACAAGCAGCTGCAGGCACTTAAGGCCTAGTCGGCGTTATCGCCGCGACGGACCGTGCGGTCCAACAGACAACAGAGCCCCTTTGACGGGCGCCGGGAGTCTCCGCCTCCCGGCGCCTTTTTTTGGGGATGGTCTTGCGCGGTCTGTTGAGCGGTCAATTGCGTTTCCCCAGATAAAACCTGCCAAAACAAACCTGTCCCTTTTTGGTAGGTTTTTGCCTTGGGAGCGGTACCATACTGGCAATGTTTAAACGAGAAAGGTGGGCTCCCATGGAACCTAAGCAGTACTACATCGGCATTGACGTCGGCGGCACTTCGGTCAAGGAGGGTCTGTTCGACGAGGACGGCAACCTGCTGGCCAAGGCCAGCGTGCCTACGCCTCCTATCGTTGACGCCGCGGGCTTTGCCGCGGTGACCGAGGCTATCGACCAGGTGGTCGCCAAGGCTCAGATTCCGCGTGCCTTTGTGGCGGGCATTGGTCTGGCCGTTCCGTGCCCCATCCCGGCATCGGGCGATGCCAAGGTCAAGGCCAACATTGCCATTAACCTGCCCGAGCTGAGAGTCGCCATTCAGGAGCACTGCCCCGACGCGGTCGTTAAGTACGAGAACGATGCCAACGCCGCTGCCATGGGCGAGGCCTGGCTCGGCTCTGCCAAGGGCGTGCAGAACGTGGTGATGGTCACCATCGGTACCGGCGTGGGCGGCGGCGTTATCGTTAACGGCGACGTGGTATCGGGTGTTGTGGGCGCCGGCGGCGAGATTGGCCACATGTGCCTGAACCCGGCCGAGGAGCGCACCTGTGGCTGTGGCGGCCATGGCCACCTGGAGCAGTATTCCAGCGCCACCGGCGTGGTGAGCAACTACCTTGCCGAGTGCAAGAAGGCGGGCGTCGAGCCCATCGAGCTCACCGGCCCCTCCGATTCCAAGGACGTGTTCCAGGCCTGCCGCGAGGGTGACAAGCTCGCGCTTGCCGCGGCCGATACCATGGCCGACTATCTCGGCCGCGCACTGGCGCTTATTGCCAACGTGGTTGATCCCGAGATGTTCCTCATCGGCGGCGGCGCCTCCGCCTCGGCCGATGTCTACCTCGACAAGGTTCGCGAGCACTTTAAGCAGTACGCGCTTTCCGCCTCGCGCGAGACACCCATCAATGTCGCTTCGCTCGGAAACGACGCCGGCATCATCGGTGCCGCCTGCGTAGCCCTGCGCGCCGCCGGTAAATAGCTGGTGCAAGGGGGACAGGTTACTTTGCACCAACATGGTGCAAAAGGGACAGCCTTGGCCCCCGTGCCTGCCCCAATTTGTGCCGCGGCCCTTCCATCTCATAGGGTTCGGCGTCAGCGTGCTACCATAGCTATGTCCAAGTACACATATCAAGTGGAGGATATCCATGGCAAACGTTCTTGTCTTTGGTCACCAGAACCCCGATAACGACGCCATCATGAGCGCCGTCGTCCTGTCCCAGCTGCTCAACCAGGTTGAGTATGCCGGCAACACCTACGAGGCCTGCGCCCTTGGTCAGCTTCCGGCCGAGTCCGCCAAGCTGCTCGCCGACGCCGGCATCGCCGAGCCCCGCGTGATCGAGTCCGTCGAGGCCGGTCAGCTCGTCGTCCTCACCGACCACAACGAGTCTGCCCAGTCCGTCGCCGGCCTTAAGGACGCCACGGTCTTTGGCGTTGTCGATCATCACCGCATCGGCGACTTCGAGACCGCCGGCCCGCTGCATTACATCTGCCTGCCCTGGGGCTCCAGCTGCACCATCGTCACCAAGCTCGCCGGCGTGCTCGGCGTTGAGCTTTCCGACGTCCAGGCCAAGCTGCTGCTCTCGGCCATGATGACCGACACGCTCATGCTCAAGAGCCCCACCACCACCGATGTCGACCGCGCTGTCGCCGCCAAGCTCGGCGAGCAGGTGGGTGTCGACCCGGTCAAGTTTGGCATGGAGGTCTTCCTCACCCGTCCGTCCGGCTCCTTCACCGCAGCCGAGATGGTCGGCAACGACATCAAGATGTTCGAGCCCGCCGGCAAGAAGCTGCTCATCGGCCAGTACGAGACCGTCGACAAGAGTCGTGCGCTCGGCATGATCGACGAGATTCGCGAGGCCATGCGCGCCTACGCCGCCGAGAAGGGTGCCGATGGCATTGTCCTGTGCATCACCGACATCATGGAGGAGGGCTCGCAGGTCCTGCTCGAGGGCGAGACCGAGGCCGCTCAGAAGGGCCTGGGCATTGCCGACGAGCACGACGGCGTCTGGATGCCGGGTGTCCTCTCCCGTAAGAAGCAGGTCGCTGCCCCCATCATGGCCGCCTGCTAGGTTTAGTTGACCAAACGCCACGACCGGATCGCGGACGTCCCGCGCTCCGGTCGTTTTTTGTGCACGGCGCCGCGTCGTCTCTTGGACAGGCGTGCCCGTGCCGTTGAGCAAATAATGTTCAACCTGTGGTTCCGCTTTTCGGCCACGCCTGCGTGCTTGTCGTGCAGGGTAGGCTAGATGCAAGCGTAATACGTTAGAGCGCGGCGCCGCCACTTGGGCGGGCCGTGCTTTTTTAAGACGGGAGCTTTCCCGTGAAAGGAGCCGCCCATGGCAGCAACTGAGCAGCTGTTCAACGTTCGTGAGCGCAAGCGCTTTGAACGTCACGACATTTGGGAGCGCATCGCCGAGAACGGCACGATTTCCGCCGCCGTCATGGTCTTCGCCGCTATCGCCGCCGTTATCTGCGCCAACACCGATGCCTACGAGGCCATCCATCACTTTTTGGAGACCCCGCTGTATGTGGGCCTGGGCAACCTTACGGCTGGTCTCACCGTTGAGCTTTTCGTCAACGACTTCCTCATGGCGATTTTCTTTTTGTTGGTGGGCATTGAGCTTAAGTACGAGATGACGGTCGGCGAGCTCAAGAATCCGCGTCAGGCCATGCTTCCCATGTTGGCGGCGGTGGGCGGCGTCGTCGTTCCCGCCTGCATCTACCTGATCTTTAACCATGCCGGCGCCCGCAACGGTTGGGCCATCCCCATGGCAACCGATATTGCCTTTGCGCTGGGCGTGCTGTCGCTTTTGGGCAACCGCGTGCCCAACGGCGTGCGCGTGTTCTTCTCGACGCTCGCCATCGCCGACGACCTCATCTCCATCGCCGCCATCGCCATCTTCTACGGTCAGAGCCCCAATCCGTTTTGGTTGGGCGCCGCCGCGCTTGTGACCTGCGCGCTCGTGTGGCTCAACAAGACGCAGCACTACCGCCTTGCCCCGTATTCGGTACTGGGTCTGCTGTTGTGGTTTTGCATGTTCAAGAGCGGCGTGCACGCTACGCTTGCTGGCGTCATCTTGGCCTTTACCATCCCGGCCAAGTGCGGTGTCAAGCTCGATAGCCTCACCGATTGGTTGGGCGAGTGCCTGCCGCTGCTCGATGATCGCTACGACGACGAGGCGCACATCCTGGGCCAGCATGACTTTACCGTCTCGACCACCAAGGTCGAGCGCGTCATGCACCGCGTGACCCCGCCGCTCATCCGCATGGAGCGTCTGATCTCCACGCCGGTCAACTTTGTGATCCTGCCGATCTTTGCGTTCGTGAACGCACAGGTTCGCCTAGTGGGCGTGGACATGAGCACGCTGCTTACCGACCCGGTGACGCTCGGCGTGTACTTTGGCATGCTGCTGGGCAAGCCAATCGGTATCTTTGGTATGACGTTTGCCCTGGTTAAGCTTAGGGCCTGCGAGCTGCCGCGCAATGTCAACTGGCACATGATTGCCGGTGTGGGCATTCTGGGCGGTATCGGCTTTACCATGTCGATCCTCATCAGCGGCCTTGCCTTCCCGACGGCCCAGTTTGAGGTCCTGGCTGCAAAGGCCGCCATTCTTGCTGGTTCGGTCACCGCTGCCGTGCTCGGCATGATCTATATGAGCGTGGTCTGCAAGCATCCCGCGCCCAAGGACGAGTAAGGGCACATACAAGTTTGAAAACGCCGCTTGTGAACACCATCACAGGCGGCGTTTTAGTCATTAGGGACGTACTTAAATGACGAGGCTTATTCCACCGTTCCGTAGACGGCGCCCCAGCCGTGGGCGGCCAAGGCGGAGTTGAGCTGGTCGCAGAGTGACTGGCGGTCGTAATAGCCGGGCGGTAGCAGGTTGACGATTTCCATGAGATCGGGCGCCAGGTCCAAGATTTCGGCCTGTACGATCAGGTCCAGGCGGTCGATGGCATGGCGGTCGTAAAACAGCCCGTCGACCAGGCGCTGCAGGTCGCCGAATTCCTCGGCCCTAAACGATCCGTACTCCATAGTGCCTCCTTGGGCGCCCCACGCCGCCATGCGCGGCGATTCGTAATTCATTGCGATGAACTTAATCTATCACGGCTTCATACCGTTGTGGCGGTGGCGGTCTATACTTAGACGAACTGCAACGTACCGCTTCGCGAAAGGTCGCACCCATGCAGACGATCTACCAGAAGATGGAAACCACCGAACTCGATGCCGCCATCGAGGCGCTCAAAGCCGAGGTCGCCGAGGTCAAGGCCAAGGGCCTGGCGCTCGACATGGCCCGCGGCAAGCCGTCGCCCTCCCAGGTGGACATCTCTCGACCTATGCTCGATATCCTCAATGCCGATGCCGATCTGCACGACGGCAACGTCGACTGCTCCAACTACGGCTGCTTTGAGGGCATTCCCTCGGCACGCAAGCTAGCGGGGGAGTTCCTGGGGTGCCCTGCCGAGCAGACGCTCGTGCTGGGCTCGTCGAGTTTGCTGATTGAGCATGACATCGCCGGTATGTTCTGGCGTTGCGGCTCGTGCGGCAGCGAGCCCTGGGACGCCTACGAGGCCGCGCACGACGGCAAGAAGGTCAAGTTCCTGTGCCCCGTTCCCGGCTACGATCGCCACTTTGGCATCACCGCCGACTTGGGCATCGAGAACGTCCCCGTCGCGATGACCGACAACGGCCCCGACATGGACGAGGTTGAGCGCCTGGTTGCCGCCGACGATTCCATCAAGGGCATCTGGTGCGTGCCCAAGTATTCCAACCCCACGGGCATCACCTTTAGCGAGGACACTGTGCGCCGCCTGGTCGAGATGCCCACGGCCGCGCCCGATTTCCGCATCTTTTGGGACAACGCTTACTGCGTGCACGACCTGTACGACGAGACCGACGAGCTCGCAAATATCTTTGACCTCGCTCGCGCGGCGGGCACCGAGGATCGCGTGGTGGCCTTTGCCTCGACGTCCAAGATCACCTTCCCGGGCGCCGGCATCGGCTTTATTGGTGCGAGCCCCGCGGTTATCGCCGAGTTCTCCAAGCGCCTGAAGGCCGGCCTCATCAGCGCCGACAAGCTCAACCAGCTGCGTCACGTGCGTTTCCTTCCCACCATCGAGGCGGTCAAGGAGCACATGAAAAAGCATGCCGAGTTCCTGCGCCCGCGCTTTGAGGCCGTTGAGCGTAAACTCACCGAGGGCTTGGGCAACACGGGTTGCGCCACTTGGACTCATCCCCATGGCGGCTACTTTGTGAGTTTCGATGGCCCCGAGGGCTCGGCCCAGAAGGTCGCCGCGCTTTGTGCCGACCTGGGCGTCAAGCTCACGCCGGCTGGTGCCACCTGGCCTTATGGCAAGGATCCGCGCGACACCAACATCCGCATCGCGCCGAGCTATCCCACGGTCGAGGACCTGGAGGCCGCGCTCGATGTGCTGGTGCTGGCTGTCAAGCTCGTCGCTGCCGAGCTTGCGCGTGCCGAGCGCGCCTAACGCGTAGGGCCCCGCAAGTCCGCGCCTAGTACTATCCGCACTTTCGATACGTAAAGGAGCGTATACATGGATTTGGGTATTTCCACCAACCCCACGCCAGAGCTCTACACCATTAAGGTGACCGGTGAGATCGATATCTCTAACGCCGATAGCCTGCGCAATGCCATCGACCTGGCGCTCGAGCAGCCCACTGAGGCCGTTGAGCTCGATTTTGCCCAGGTGAGCTACATCGATTCGACGGGCATTGGCGTGCTTGTGGGCGCCGCACACCACGCAGCTGATCATGGTAAGCGTTTTAGCTGCGTCAACGTGCAGCCCCCGGTGATGCGCGTGGTTCAGCTGTTGGGCGTCGACCAGGAGATTTCGATCACCGCTGCATAATCTTTGCCCCCAAAAGGGCGTGCCGTTTGGCATATGTTTGTGATGCGCTCGGACGTTTTGGCGTCCGGGCGCTATACTTGACCGAATGAATAGACGAGTTCCGGCCGAATGGCGCGGTGCGGGCTCGACTCACATCGAGCCTTGGAGGTATGTGTGTTTGGTATTGGAGAGGGTGAGCTCGCGATCATCGTGGTCTTCGGCTTTTTGCTGTTTGGCCCGGATAAGCTCCCGCAGATGGGCCGCACGATCGGCCGTGCCATCCGTCAGTTCCGCGAGACGCAGGAAAAGATGACGGCCGTTGTTCAGTCCGAGATTATCGATCCGGTGAGCGAGGCCGCGTCGGCCCCGGTCAAGCCCAAGAAGGCCGCTGCGACCGACGACGATTCCGATGCGGACGAGGATGCCGCCGAGACGGCAGCGCCCGCCAAGAAGGAGACCTTTGCCGAGCGTCGCGCCCGTCTTGCTGCCGAGAAGGCCGCAAGCGAGGGTGCTGCTGAGGGCGAAGGCGCTGTTGATGAGGCCGAGGGTACAGAGCCTGCTGCTGCCGTCGAGCCCGAGCCTGCTGCAGAGCCCGAGCCCGAGCCGGCAGAGCCCACGACGGCTGACCTCTACGCCCGTCGTCCCCGCAAACGCAAGGCCGTCGTCGACCAGCTCGCTCGCGAGCTCGAGGTCGAGGACGATGCCGAGGCTGCTGCCGCCGACGCCCCGAAGGGAGGCGATGAGTAATGCCGATCGGACCTGCGCGCATGCCGCTCTTCGATCACCTGGGAGAGCTTCGTCGCCGCCTGACTATCGTGGTCGTATCGGTGTTTGCCGCCGCTATCGTGCTGTATTTCGCCACGCCTGTGGTGCTCGATATCCTGGAAGACCCCATCCGCTCCTTTGTGCCGGACGGTAAGTTCTACATCACCACCACGCTCGGCGGCTTTGGCCTGCGCTTCTCGCTGGCCATCAAGATGGCCGTGGTCATGTGCACGCCCATGATCATCTGGCAGATCCTGGCATTTTTCCTGCCGGCACTGCGCCCCAACGAGCGCAAGTGGGTTGTGCCCACGGTGCTCGCCTCGACGGTTCTGTTCTTCCTGGGTGCCATCTTCTGCTACTTCATCATCATCCCGGCGGGCTTTGAGTGGCTCATCGGCGAGACCTCGGCCGTCGCTACGGCGCTGCCCGACCTGGAGAACTACGTCAACATGGAGCTGCTCTTTATGATCGGCTTTGGCGTGGCGTTTGAGCTGCCGCTCATCATCTTCTATCTGTCCGTCTTTCACATCGTGTCCTATGCGGCCTTCCGCAGCGCCTGGCGCTACGTGTACGTGGGCCTGCTCGTGGGCTCGGCTGTGATCACGCCCGACGGCTCGCCCGTTACGCTGGGCCTTATGTACGGTGCCCTGCTTTCGCTCTACGAGATCTCGCTCGCCATTGCCCGCGTGGTCATTACCGCGCGCGAGGGCAAGGAGGGCCTGTTCGTGAGCCGTCTGGACCTGTTCTCGGACGACGAGGACGACGAGGAGTAAAACGGTATGCACGAGGTTGGCATTGTCAACGGCATACTCGATACAGTGATTCGCGCGGCGCGTGGGGCGGGGGCCTCGCGCGCCGTTTTGGTAACGCTGCGTATCGGGGATATGACCGAGGTCGTGCGCGAGGCGCTCGACTTTGCGTGGGGGACGTTTCGCGACGAGGACCCGCTCACGCGCGGCTGCGAGCTTGCCGTGGAGGAGGTCCATCCACAAAGCGAGTGCCTGGACTGCGGCGAGGTCTTTGAGCACGACCGTTTCCATTGTCGCTGCCCCCAGTGTGGCGGCGCCAACGTGCGCCTGCTGCACGGCCGCGAGCTCGATATCGCAAGTATCGAAATCGAAACCCCCGACGATTAGCCCGCTAGCCATCTGGTGATGGGGTATAAAGGAGCCAAAGTAAGGAGCGCTAAGTATGGCCGAGAAAACGATTGATATCGCGTCGCCGATCCTGTCGCGCAACGAGCGCCTGGCAGATCAGCTGCGTCAGCGATTTAATGAGGCAGGCACCTACGTGATCAATGTGCTGTCGAGCCCCGGCTCGGGTAAGACCACCACGATTCTGGGCACCAACGAGCGCCTGCGCGACAAGGCCGGCCTACGCTGTGCCGTCATCGAGGGCGATATCGCCTCGGATGTCGACGCCATCACCATGAAGGAAGCCGGCATGCCCGCCATCCAGATCAACACGGGCGGCCTGTGCCACCTCGAGGGCAACATGATCATGGAGGCCGTCGACGCCTTCGACCAGGCCGTCGGTCTGGAGAACATCGACGTCATCTTTATCGAAAATGTGGGTAACCTGGTCTGCCCGGTCGACTTTGACCTGGGCGAGAACCTGTCCATCATGATCCTCTCGGTGCCCGAGGGCGACGACAAGCCCATCAAGTACCCGGGCATCTTCCAGCACGCCGGCGCGCAGCTGCTCAATAAGGTCGACGTGGCCCCGGCTTTCGATTTTGACATGGATAGGTATACTAAGACACTCGATGACCTCAATCCGCAGGCGCCGCGGTTTGCCGTGAGCGCGCGCAAGGGCGAGGGCATGGATGTCTGGTGCGATTGGCTCATCGGGCAGATTGAGCAAGCAAGGGCGTAAGTCGGCCGCCAAGAGGGCGGGCGTAGCCGCAGAGACACGAGATAGGAGCCTCTTTTGAAGCTCATCATCGCCGAGAAAAACGACGCCGCGCGTCAGATCGCCGAGCGTCTGTCTACGGGCAAACCCAAAAAGGACAAGGTGTACAACACCGCCATCTACCGTTTTGAGTGGAAGGGCGAGGAGTGCGTGACGATCGGTCTTGCCGGTCACATCCTTGCGCCCGATTTTTGCGACAGCGTGCTGTTCGATAAAAAGCTGGGCTGGTATTCGGTTACCGAGGACGGCGAGATGCTGCCGGCCGACATGCCCGATGGCCTGGCTCGTCCGCCCTACGACACCAAGCGCAAGCCGTTTCTTGCCGACGGTATCTCCATCAAGGGTTGGAAGCTCGAGAGCCTGCCGTATCTCACCTGGGCGCCCGTCATTAAGCTGCCGGCCGAGAAGGAGCTCATCCGCTCGCTTAAGAACCTCGCTAAAAAGTCCGACAGCGTCATCATCGCCACGGACTTCGATCGCGAGGGCGAGCTGATCGGCTCGGACGCCCTCAACAAGGTGCGCGAGGTTGCGCCCGACTTGCCGGTCGCCCGCGCCCAGTACTCTTCGTTTACCAAGGCCGAGATCACGCAGGCCTTCGATAATCTCGTCTCGCTCGACCAGAACCTGGCCGACGCAGGCGAGAGCCGCCAGCACATCGACCTCATTTGGGGTGCGGTGCTCACGCGCTACCTGACGCTCGCCAAGTTTGGCGGCTTCGGCAACGTGCGTTCCGCCGGCCGCGTGCAGACGCCGACGCTTGCCCTGGTGGTCGAGCGCGAGCGCGAGCGCATGGCGTTTGTGCCCGAGGACTATTGGCAGATCCGCGGCATGGGCGCCGCACAGGGTGCTGCCGAGGACGACCGCTTTAAGATCGCTCACAAGACGGCGCGTTTTACCGACAAAGATGCTGCCGAGACGGCGTACGGCCATGTCGACGGCGTTGCGACGGCAACTGTCGCCGCGGTGACCAAGCGCTCGCGCAAGCAGCAGCCGCCCACGCCGTTTGCGACTACCTCGCTGCAGGCAGCCGCTGCAGCCGAGGGCATCTCGCCTGCGCGCACCATGCGCATCGCCGAGTCCCTCTACATGGCGGGCCTCATCAGCTACCCGCGTGTCGACAACACTGTGTACCCCGCGACGCTCGATCTGGGCGCCGTGGTGAGCGACCTTGCAAAGATTAACCCGGCGCTGGCGCCCGTATGCAAAAAGGTGCTCGCCGGCCCCATGAAGCCCACGCGCGGTAAAGTCGAGACCACCGACCACCCGCCTATCTACCCCACGGGCGAGGGCGATCCGTCCACGCTCGACGGCGGCCAGCGCAAGCTCTACGACCTGATCGCCCGCCGCTTCTTGGCGACGCTTATGGGTCCCTCGACCATCGAGAACACCAAGCTCGAGCTCGACGTCAACGGCGAGCCGTTTGTGGCCTCGGGCGACGTGCTCGTGACCCCGGGTTTCCGCGAGGCCTATCCGTACGGCCTTAAGCGCGACGAGCAGATGCCGCCGCTTGAGCAGGGCGATACGGTCGACGTATTCGACATTAAGCTCGAGGCCAAGCAGACCGAGCCGCCCGCGCGCTACAGCCAGGGCAAGCTCGTGCAGGAGATGGAGAAGCGCGGCCTGGGTACCAAGTCCACGCGCGCGAGCATCATCGAGCGCCTGTATGCCGTGCGCTATCTCAAAAACGACCCCGTTGAGCCGAGCCAGCTGGGCATCGCCATCATCGACGCGCTGACGCAATTTGCTCCGCGCATCACGAGCCCCGATATGACCAGCGAGCTCGACGGCGATATGACCCGCGTCGAGCGCGGCGAGGACACCGAAGAGCATGTCGTGACGCACTCGCGCGCGCTGCTGGCCGGCGTGCTCGACGAGCTGCTCAAGCACACGCAGGAGCTAGGCGACGCCATCAGCGACGCCGTCACGGCCGATGCACGCGTGGGCGCTTGCCCCAAGTGCGGCAAGGACCTGGTTATGAAGACGAGCGCCAAGACCCGCGGCAGCTTTATCGGCTGCATGGGCTGGCCCGACTGCGATGTGACCTATCCGGTGCCGAGCGGCGTCAAGGTGAGCCCGCTCGAGGGCGAGGCGGCCGTGTGCCCCGAGTGCGGCGCGCCGCGCATTAAGTGCCAGCCGTTCCGCCAGAAGGCCTTCGAGATTTGCGTGAACCCCACGTGCCCCACCAACTACGAGCCTGACCTTAAGGTGGGCGAGTGCAAGGTGTGCGCCGAGGCCGGACGCCATGGCGACCTGATCGCGCACAAGAGCGAGAAGAGCGGCAAGCGCTTTATCCGCTGCACCAACTACGATGACTGCGGCGTGAGCTATCCTCTGCCGGCGCGCGGTAAGCTCGAGGCGACGGGTGAGACCTGCCCCGAGTGCGGCGCTCCCATCGTGGTGGTCAACACGGCCCGCGGCCCGTGGCGTATCTGCGTCAACATGGACTGCCCGACCAAGGAGAAGAAGCCCGCCCGCGGCCGCAAGACTGCGACCAAGGCGAGCACGGCGAAGAAGACGACGGCGGCCAAGAAGACGACGGCTAAGAAAGCCACTGCCGCCAAGAAGACGACCGCGAAGAAGTCGACTGCCAAGAAAGCAGCCGCCGACAAGTAACAGCGCAGCCGAAACATTGACCAAAACAAAAATGAGCGAGGATCCCGCGATCCTCGCTCATTTTCTAGGCAGTCATTGGGGACGTTCTTTAATGACTAGTCGTTTGAGAACGTCGCATGCGACTAGTTCACTTCGACGGGTTTGGCGCCGGGATAGCGCTCCTCAAAGTCTAGGCGGTACTTATTGTCATTGGTGCCCGCCACGTTGTCGCGTGACAGCGGTGCCACGATCTCATTCTTGTGGTCCGCAGGTTTGGCGTATTTCAGGCTGATCTCCCAGGCATCACAGATTGCGTCGATGCGGTGATCCAGGTCGTCGTACAGCGCCACGATGTCCTTCCAGGAGCTGTAGTTCTTGGAGCTCGTCGGGACGTCCAGGTCCTCGACGATATCGTAGTACTGCTCGATGGTGTCTTCCGTGCGCTCGGCGACGTCGGCGAGATTTTGACGGGTGGTGCGATCTTCTTCCAGATAGCTGCCGTTGAAGTTCTGCGCGTCGCCACGGACGTAGTTGTCGAGGTCTTCGAGCAAGTCGTAGTATTCGCTCAGTCGGCGGTAGAGGTTCTGTTCGGAGAGCGTTGCTTCGCCGCCATCCTCGTCGTCATCGTCATCATCGTCGTACAGGCTGTTGGGATCGCCGAGAGGCTTTAGGTCATCGTCGTCGACGTCATGGTGCAGCTTAGCTACCTCGGTAGTCGTCTGCGTGGCGGCGTTGTCGAAAGGCTTGATCACAAAGAAAACGACCAGGGCGATGATGATCGCCACCAGCACAACGATAACGGCGATAAGCGGCCCGGTGCCGCTCTTTTTGGGAGCGGGGGTCTGTGGCGAAGCGGGCGCGTATGCGGGAGCCGGCTGCTGTTGGGGCGAGCCGCTCGCGACGGGTATGCGCTGCGTGGTCTCGACGGCCGCGGGGCCTGCGGCGGGGTCGGGGCGATAGGCGAGGGGGTCGTCCGCCTTGGCTTGCGGCGTATCGAGGGAACCGGTCTGCTCAAAAGCGGGCTGGCTATCGCTCGCGGTTGTTTGCTCAACGGGTGCACCGCACGAGGTGCAGAACTTGGCATCATCTGCAAGAAGTTTGCCGCACGAGGCGCAATACCGAGACATTGCCACTCCTTTCGCCACATTTCAATGCAATACGACGATTATACCCAGCACCCCAAAAAGCCGGCAGTTGGGGACATTCCTTTTCGGCCGGCAGTTTAGGAACGTCCCTAACTGCTGCCTGAGTAGCCATTGGCTAGGTGGGGTTTGGGACGCGCCGAGCACTGGGGTATCATGGCTTGGTTGCTATAACTCGCATTTACGCGCCTTGTAGGAAGGGGCTGCGCCCATGGCTTTTGAGCCCGCTCAACATAGCTTTATCACGCTCGAGGGCGTCGATGGCGCCGGCAAGTCCACGCAGGCGCGCCTGCTTGCCCGCGCGCTCGAACTCGCTGGCTACCAGGTTGTGAGCCTGCGCGAGCCGGGCGGTACCGCCATCAGCGAAAAGATCCGTGCTCTGCTGCTCGACCCCGCCAATACAGCGATGGGCGACACTTGCGAGTTGTTGCTCTACGAGGCGGCACGCGCTCAGTTGGTGCACGAGGTCATCGCGCCCGCCCTTGCTGTCGGCAAGGTGGTCCTGTGCGACCGCTTCTACGATTCCACAACCTGCTATCAGGCATTTGCCGACGGCCTTGATCGCCAGATGGTGCGAGATGCCAACAACCTGGCCGTCGCGGGTACGCACCCGGCGCTCACACTCGTCTACCACATCACGCCCGAGCAGGCGGCGCTGCGCATGGCAGCCCGTGGTGCGGCAGATCGCATGGAGGCAAAGGGCATGGCATTCCAAGAGCGTGTCTACCAGGGCTTTTGCGCAATTGCCGCCGAGGAGCCAAACCGCGTAAAGCTCATCGACGCCACCGCGACCATCGAGGAAGTCTTCGAGAAGACGGTCGAGCAGGTTCGTGCCTACGGCCTCGATATTTCCCAGGACGCCGTCGCCGCCGCGCTTGCCCAGGAGGCCGAGTAGCATGGCCCCCGCGCAGACAAGCTTGCTCGCCAAGCTCGATACCCAAGAGCGCGTGCGCGACTTTTTGACCAACGCCGTCGCCAGCGGTCGCGCATCGCACGCCTATCTGTTCTTGGGAGCGCCCGGCGCGGGCAAGCTCGACGCCGCGTGGGCGCTCGCCCAAGCCTTCCTGTGCGAGCAGGATGGCTGCGGCGCATGCGACAGCTGCGTGCGCGTTGCTCGCCATACGCATCCCGACGTTCACTATTACACGCCCGAGAGCGCCACGGGCTACCTCATTGCCCAGACCCGCGAGCTGCTCGACGACGTGCCGCTGGCGCCCATCCGCGCCAAGGCCAAGGTCTACATCATCGACCGTGCCGAGCAACTGCGTGCCAACACCGCCAACGCACTGCTCAAAACGCTCGAGGAGCCGCCCGAGGGCGTTATGTTTATCTTGCTGGGCACCTCGGCAGACGTGATGTTGCCCACCATCGTGAGCCGCTGCCAGTGCGTGCCGTTTCGGCTGGTGTCGCCCGCCGTCGCCGCGCAGGCCGTGAGCCGCGCCACCGGTCAGGACCCTGCGCGTTGCCGCATGGCGGTCGCCGTGGCGGGAAGCCCCACACGCGGCATCGAGTTTCTTAAGAGCGCCGAGCGCCAGGATGCTCGCCGTCAGATGGTTCGCGCCATCGACTCGCTCATCGCCGCCGACGAGGCCGACGTGCTCAGTCGCGCCAAGTCGCTCATCGTCGCCGTTAAGGCGCCGCTCGCCGAGGTCAAGTCCACGCAGGAAAAGGTACTCGAGCAAAACGCCGACTACCTGTCGCGTGGAGCATTGAAGCAGCTTGAGGACCGCAACAAGCGCGAACTCAACGCGCGCGAGCGTTCGGGTATCATGGAAGCGCTGGCGAGCGCGCGGACGCTCATGCGCGACGTGCTGCTGACACTTCAGGACGAGGCAGCCGACGTGGTGAACGAGGATGTGCGCGACACGATCGGTCGGCTTGCCGCCGCGACCAATGTTGCGGGTGCCACCCAGGCGCTCGAGGCGGTCGCGACCGCCGAGCGCAACATCGCCAGAAACGTTACTCCCCAGCTGGCCATCGAGGTCATGCTGTTCGATATCAGGAAGGCACTGAAATGCCGTTAGTCGTACCCGTTAAGTTTACCTACGCCTCGCGCGACCTGTGGTTTGACCCGCAGGACCTGGATATCCTCGAGGCCGATTATGCCATTTGCTCCACCGAGCGCGGAACCGAGATCGGCTTGGTTACGGCCGATCCCTTCGAGGTGCCGCAAGACGAGATCGGTCAGCCGCTCAAGCCCGTGCTGCGCGTGGCGAGCGACATTGACCTGCAGCTTGCCGACGATCTTGCCATCCAGGGCGACGAGGCCATGGTCGATTTCCGCCGTCTGGTCAAAGAACTCGACCTCGAGATGAAGCCGGTCGGCGTCGAGTACCTGTTTGGCGGCGAGAAGGCCGTGTTCTACTTTGCGGCCGAGGAGCGCGTCGATTTTCGCCAGCTCGTCAAGGATCTGTCCTCGACGCTGCACATTCGCGTCGACATGCGCCAGATCGGCGTGCGCGACGAGACTCGCCTGGTGGGCGGCTATGCCCAGTGCGGCCAGGAGCTCTGTTGCACGCGCTTTGGCGGACAGTTTGAGCCCGTCTCGATCCGCATGGCAAAAGAGCAGGACCTGCCGCTCAATTCCTCCAAGATCAGCGGCGTTTGCGGCCGCCTGATGTGCTGCCTGCGCTATGAGTTCGAAGCGTACAAGGACTTTAAGAGCCGTGCGCCCAAAAAGAAGACGCTCATCGATACGCCGCTCGGCAAGGCGCGTATTCAGGAATATGACACGCCGCGTGAGCAGCTGGTGCTGCGCCTGGAGAACGGCAAGGTCTTTAAGGTCAACCTGGCCGATATGACCTGCTCGGAGGGCTGCAAAAAGAAGGCCGCCGAGCAGGGCTGCAACTGCCGCCCCGACTGCGTGACGCGCGACGTGCTCGAGCGCATCGAGTCGCCCGAGATGCGCCTGGCGCTCATGGAGCTCGACCGCGAGAACGGCGTCGACGTGGGCGATGGCCTGTCGAGCGCCGACCGTCTGGCCGGTACGTCGATGCCCAAGCGCCGTCGTCGCGATGCCGATTCCGATGCTCGCGCCGGTCAGGGGCAGGGCGAGGGCCGTGGCCGCGGAAAGGGCCGTGGCAATGCCGCAACGCCTGAGGCCGAGGAGGCCGCCGGTGGCCGTCGTCGTCGCAAGCGCGCGGGCTCGGGCGATGTCGGCGAGGCTGCAGCTGCAGGCAAGAACGCCTCCCGCGAGCGCGAGGTTCAGCAGCCCCAGCAGCAGAATCGCGGCGGTGGTATGAACCCCACGCGTCGTCGCCGCCGTCACCTGTCGAGCGAGGAGCGCGAGGATGCCTTCCGCGCCGCAGCTGCTCGCGAGACCGGTGCCGCTTCCAAGGGTCCCTCGGCCTCCGATGCGCCTGCCGACAAGGGCGGCAAGTCACGTGGCGAGGATGAGCGCGCGCCGCGTCCGCGCCGTCGCCATTCCTCGGGCACGCAACAGAAGCCCTCAGTGCCCTCCGTTGCCGATCAGGTCTCGGATGGTGAGGTCAAGGTCACGCGCCGTCGTCCCGGAGATGGCGGGGGAGCGGCTGCCAAGGCTTCGCGTGGCGCCGCTCGCGACGAGCGCGAGCCGCGCGAGGATCGCGGTGGCGAGGGCTCGGCCGACCAGGGTCAAAAGCGCCGTCGTCGTCGCCGTTCCCGCAAGCCGCGCCAGGATGGTGGCGAGGGCTCGACCCCGTCTTCGTCTGCACCACAACCGCCCGCCGGCGAATAACGCCCGCGAGCGGATTTAACCCGCCTTACCCCAATCGCGTCGGGGTACCATAGCGCTGAATCAACAACCCTCCCTGCGACCGAACGTAGGGAGGGCTGTGTCTTGAAGAGCCATCTGAACAAATTGAGCCGTCTGCAGGGTGCCGGCGCCCTACCGTTTGCGGACGAATTGCTGCCGTTTGCCGAGCGGGCGGCACGCGAGGCACTCGAGGCATTGTCGCCAACACGATGCGCCGGCTGCGAGCGCGCCGGTGCGCTTATTTGCCAAGACTGCCTGGCCGCGCTCACGCTCATCGACCCACGTCATAGCTGCACCCGATGCGGTGCCCCGTTTGGGGATTTGCTGTGCACTGAGTGTTCGGTCGAGGGCACGTCCTCGGCAATGGCGGAGGCGCTCGACCGCTGCCTGGCGTGCTCCGTCTATGCGCATCCGCTGCCGCGCATCATTAAAGCGTACAAGGACGCGGGCGAGCGACGCCTGGCGCCGTATCTGGCGGAGCTGCTCTACGACACCGCCCTGCATGCCCAGGTCGTAGCGCCCGATCGCTTAGGAGGTGTGCTGTCCGGTGCGGATGCGGTGGTGTTTGTGCCTGCGACGGCGGCAGCGTTTCGGCGGCGCGGTTTTGATCATATGGAGGCCATTGCGCGCCCATTTTGCGAGCTGTCGGGTGTTCCTCTGCTCGATGCCCTCGTCAAGTACGGGCATGGCGACCAGCGCGAACTCGGTCGTGAGGAGCGTCGCGAGCGTGCCCAAGGCATGTACGAGACGGTTGAGGACGTGCACGGCCGCCGCCTACTGCTTATCGATGACGTTATCACCACGGGCGCGACCATGGCAGCAGCCTCGGCGGAGCTCAAGCGTGCCGGCGCTGCGGCAGTCGATGGCCTTGCTATCGCACGTGTTTGGTAGGGGTGGTTTTGTGGCAGTGAAGATTGAGCGGCGCAACGAGCCGACAGGCGAACAGCTAGCGGCTTCCGTAATCCTAACAGGCGCCTCGGCGCTACGCATGATGCGCGCCGAGCGCCGACAAATGGGTTACATCAGCTGGAGGGACCTCGATCCCGATGAAGAGCGCCGTGTGCTGTGCACGTCGTCGCCCTCGACCGAGGACATCTATCTTCCCGACTTGGTGCGGATTGGGGCCGCAAGCGGCGAGGTGCAAGAAGATCTTTGCTTGCTGGTGGGATCTGCGGCGCAGCGCCGCCGCATGCCTGACGTGGGCTGGTCCGTATGCTCTGGGTTGCCCGCCGGCTCGATTCTAGAGGTGGAACCGGGGGTGTACAGTCTATCTCCCGAGGCCCTTTGTGTTGCCGTCGCCCGCGAGGTCGGCTGCATCCAGGCGTTTGCCCTGGCCCAGGAGCTGTGCTCTAAGATTTCGCTGAGTGACCGCGGGAAGTATCTGCCTCCCTACACCTCGCCTGTTACGAATAAACTTGCAAAGGACAAGGACCAGCCAGCAGATGTGGGCTACTTTGAGGTTGAGCCGGTGCTGATGCCCGATCGTCTGGCAGATTATCTCGCGGTATGCAAGGGGACCGCGGCCAAACAGCTGCAGCGTCTGTGTCCCTATCTTTCGGAAAACCTGCGCTCGCCCATGGAGTGCATCATGCTCGCCCTGTTTTCGCTTCCGTTTTCCTATGGCGGGTTTGCCTGCGGACCTTTTAAGACCGACTACAAGATCGAGTTCGATGACCGTGCGCAGGCAATCTCGGGGATGCCTCATGCAGTTTGCGATGCGTATCAAGAGGCAGCCCGGTTTGACCTGGAATACAACGGTGAGCTGGGCCATTCCTCCCGGAGGGGACGTATCCATGATGAAAAACGCAACACGGGCTTGATTACTATGGGAATCGAGGTCGCGACGGTCAACAACGAAATGCTCTGCGACATGGAAGCGATGGAAGCGCTCGCATGGCGCATCCACCAGCGTATGCGAAAGCGGTACCGGAATCGTGTCGATGCCCGCAGGAAGAAGCAAGAGGCGTTGCTTAACACGCTGCGGGCGTGTTTTGGGCTTAAGCCGGTCTAATTCACGTCGAAAATAGGGGGTTAATCATATGCCCTGGCCAAAATATGGCAAATATGAGTACTGTCACTAAATCAGTAACAGCAAAATCAAGGAATTTAGGACTCGGGGGCGTCATAAAGTAAGAAGATAATAAACAAATGTAGAATAACTAAGCATCAGGTTGGCGACACTGAGCGCATAATCTGTCCGAGAGGCCAAAATTGCCTGTTACTAAATTGGTGACAGTACTCATATTTGCCATTTTTTGGCCGCAGCACCCTAGGAAGGGTGCCCCGGAGCTCCCCATAGGGGGAGCTCCGGGCTTCACAGGGGCACGAATAGCCCACTCCGACCTGCGAAATCTGTACTCGCGATGCGAATGACGCCCCTAACCTTAAACTTTAGCTTGAACTTAGCTATAATGCGCTACGTTCCTACCAGGCTGTGGTTGCGGACGGACGAAATGCCCGTCCTAGTCCAAGACAGACGCGGTCAAAGGGATCCACGTAAGCGACCGCGTGCGCGCGGCGCGATCATGGCGCGTCCTAGATGTAAGCCGCACCGTCCGTTCTACTTTCTTTGGGGCAATACCGCCTCGCGGGCGAGCGGGCCAGTCGTGAAGGTGGCTGCGGCCTCCCGAGCAAACACCCCGGTGCGCAAGTGTGGGGTCAAATACCAGGTCAGCTGGTGGGAACAATCTGATATTTCGTGCAACGCACGGATCGTATACGACACAGAAGGCAGGGTAGTGGACATGGTGAGGGGTAGCTTGATGCACGCGGCTCGGTTAGGTGCTGGGACCGCAGCGGTCATCGCCGTTTTGGGCCTGAGCGGATGCGCGTTCAACCCGCTGTCTACGTTCACGACTCCCACGATCGACCAGATCGAGTACGAGACCGTCACGCCCGCGGTGTCGGATGATGCCCTGGTCACCCCCGGTACCCTGACGGTTGCCCTCGATACCTCCGATGCGCCGCAGGCCATGCAGGGCGCTGACGGCGAGCTCACGGGGTATGCAGTCGACGCTGCCCGCGCCCTCGCAAGCCGCATGGGCCTTAAGGTCGCCTTTGTCGATGCGTCCTCGGCAGGTTCCGCGCTCGGTGACAAAAAGGCTGATATCTTTATCGGCGAGATCAACTCCACGGATGGGGACGTTAGCTCGCTCGGCACCTGCCTGTACGATGCCGCTTCCGTGTTCGGTAGAACCAGCGATGGTGGGTCGCTAAACGTTTCCACCGATACCCTTAACACGTCTACTCTGGGTGTCCAGATGTCCTCGGCCTCGCAGGAGGCGCTTGCTAAGCAGAGCATCACCGCCAACCAAAAGACCTACCCCAACATCAACGAGTGCTTTGAGGCGCTCGAGTCCGGCGAAGTCGACTATGTGATCTGCGACTCCACGGCCGGCGGCTACCTTGCACGCCTGATGAGCGAGATCTCCTATGTCGGTGCGCTCGAGGCACCCTCGACGCTTGGTGTTGCGGGCCTCTCGTCCAATGACGAACTGTGCCGTGCCGTGAGCGATGCCCTCGACGGCATCACGGTCGACGGTACGCTTGAGGCGGTCCACTGCGTCTGGTATGGCACGATGCCTTACGACCTCACCACTAAGACAGTATCTGGTGTCAACCTTCAGTCGTCTGGCTCCGCATCCTCCGGCAGCGAGTCCTCCGATTCCAACAATGAGACCGCATCCTCCGAAGACAAATCGTCCAGCCAGGAAGACACCATCACCGACGACGACATTAACAAGCTTAATAGCTAGTTATTGCTAGGGGTGGCGTCTCCTATGCGCTAGGAGAGACGCCTCTTCACGGTTTCAACACGCACTGCCGGGCTTTCCCAATAGGGGAGCCCGGCTTTTTCATCTCTATAAAACCAGCAGGTCAAAGCCAATTTTCGGGACCAAATACAAAGTCGCTGGCTCCCTCCTATAGCGCACTTTGCCACAGAAAAGTGCGAGACTTCGGTATGCGGTATCAAGCAATCGTTATTCGGGTCTTTGGGAATCCGCGTGATTAAATGCACGGCAATGGGTACATAGCCAGTACAGTAAGTCCCCGAGGCAGATTGGAGCCACGTATGGATATCAAGGTTTCTGGACGCAAGACGACGGTAACCGATGCTCTGCGTGCGCATGTGGATGAGAAGATCGGCGAGGCGCTCAAGGTTTTCGATATCGAGCCCATGACGGTCGACGTTGTACTTCGCTATGAGAAGAACCCCTCGAACCCCAACCCGGCAATCGTCGAGGTTACGGTTCGTGCCCGCGGTTCGGTGATTCGCGTTGCCGAGCACGGTGCAGATATGTACGCCGCCATCGACCTCTCCGCCGATAAGGTCACCCGCCAGCTGCGTAAGTTCAAGACCAAGGTCGTGGACAACCGCCAGGGCGGTGCCAGCGCCGCGGATGTCGCGCCGGTCGAGCGCGTCGAGGATCTGGCCGACCTGCTGCTGCCCGAGGAGGAGGACGACCTGCTCGTCCGCGAGAAGGTTATCGACGTCACCCCGATGACTGAGGAGCAGGCGCTGGTGCAGACCGATCTGCTGGGCCACGACTTCTACGTGTTCGAGAACGCGACGACCGGTCTCATCAATGTGGTGTATCACCGTAAGAATGGTGGATATGGCATCATCAAGCCCCGCATCGAAACACTTGACGAGTAAAATACGTTAACTTGCATGAGTTAACGGTTGGCGGCCATCCCATGCGGGTGGCCGCCTTTTTACGTAAGGAGTCGCTTTGATGGACAAGGCCGCATCCGCCGGTCATTCGGACCGTTGCCGCATCGTCGTCGATACCTGCTGCGACTTTAGCCCCGAGGTCGCCGCGAACCTCGATGTCGATATCCTGGGTTTCCCCTTCATTATCGATGGCGAGGAGCGCACGGATGACATCTGGTCGAGCATCACACCCAAGGAGTTCTACGACCGCATGCGCGCTGGTGCCCGCGTGTCCACCTCGGCTGTGTCGCTCGGTCGCTATATCGAGTTCTTTACCGAGTGCGCCAAAGAGGGTACGCCCACGGTCTACCTGTGCTTTACCTCGGCGCTGTCGTCGAGCTACAACTCCGCGTGCCAGGCGGCGGACGCCGTGCGTGCCGAGTATCCCAACTTTGAGCTGTACGTGGTCGACAACGCTCTGCCCTGTGCGACCGGCGAGCTCTTGGCGCTTGAGGCCGTGCGCCAGCGTTCGGCGGGACTGACCGCCAAGCAGCTGGTCGACTGGGCAAACGAGGCCAAGACCTATGTCCACGGTTACTTTACGCTCGAGAGCTTTGACGCGCTGGCTGCCGGCGGCCGCATTCCGCCCGCGGCGGCACAGCTCACGGCAAAGCTCGACGTCAAACCCGAGCTGTCCTACGACCTGGCCGGCTCGCTGTCGCTGATCGGCGTCAACCGCGGTCGCAAGAAGGCGCTCAAGTCCATTCTCAAGTCGTTCCGCGAGAACTATGTGCCCGATCGCACCATGCCCATCGCCATTATGACGGCCGATGCCGAAAAGGACGGCGACTGGCTCGAGGCCGCCATCCGCAAGGAGGAAGGCTGCGCCGACGTGACCATCATCCGCAGCTCTGTGGGCCCCACCATTGGCTCGCACGTGGGCCCCGGCATGGTGGCTTGCGCGTTTTGGGGCAAGAACCGCGCCGACAAGGCGTCGCTTTCCGACCGCATCGCCCGCCGCGTGCGCGGTCAGTAGGCAAGTAACGCGGCCGTAATCGATCCCAACTCACAGCCCAAACGCTGGCACCGAGTATTCAACCTGGTAACAACACCCAACCCAAAAGGAAAGGTTTCATGGCAAACAAGCTCTCCGTCGCATTCATCGGCACCGGAATCATGGGTGCCCCCATCGCCGGCCACATCCTGGATGCCGGCTATCCCGTCACGGTCAACAACCGCACTAAGTCCAAGGCGGCGGCGCTTATCGAGCACGGCGCAGTCTGGGCCGATACGCCGGCAGATGCCGTGGCGAACGCCGACGTCGTCTTTACCATGGTGGGCTATCCCTCCGAGGTCGAGGAGCTCTACCTGGCGGGCGACGGCCTGCTCGCGTGCACCAAGCCGGGCGCGGTGCTGATCGACCTCACCACGAGCTCCCCCGAGCTGGCGCGCGACATTGCCGAGGCCGCCCAGGTTTCTGGTCGCATGGCGTTTGACTGCCCCGTCACCGGCGGCGAGTCTGGTGCTATCGCCGGCACGCTCACGGCTATCGTGGGCGCCACCGAGAACGATATCGCCCCAGTCCGCGACATCCTTGCCACCTTCGCGGCCAACGTCTGCTGCTTCGACGGTGCTGGCAAGGGCCAGGCTGCCAAGCTCGCCAACCAGGTGTCGCTGGGCGCCTGCATGGTCGGCATGGCCGATGCGCTGGCGTTTGCCGAGCTGAGCGGCCTTGATCTGGAGAAGACCCGTCAGATGATCCTGGGCGGCACCGGCAAGTCCGGCGCCATGGAGAGCCTGGCGCCCAAGGCGCTCGATGGCGACTACAAACCCGGCTTTATGGTCGAGCACTTCATTAAGGACCTGCGTCTGGCGCTCGCCTACGCCGATGACCGCGAGCTCGCGCTGCCCGGCGCCGACGTGGCCTTTACGCTCTACGACATGCTCGACGCTATCGGTGGCGCCAAGCTGGGCACCCAGGCCATCACGGTCCTCTATAAGGAGGAGGCCGATGCCATCGCCGCCGGTCTGGACTGGTCGCAGTATCGTCCCGAGGAGCATGGCGCTCACGAGGAAGGTTGCGGTTGCGGCGAGCACGGCGAGGACCATGAGTGCGGTTGTGGCCATCACCATGGCGAGGACCACGAGTGCTGCGGTGGCCACGGCCATGACGACGGCCACGAGTGCTGCTGCGGCCACCATCACGGGGAGTAGCGCCCATGAGCTGGACGTTCGTGGTGCTTGCGCTGGCGCTCTTTCTCTTTGCGATATACATCGGCTTTCTGTGCGGCCAGTGGGCGTGCGAAAAGCGCGTCATCACCAAGCGCGACTACTGGATCGCCAACTTTGCGGGAGCGGCGGCAGTCGTCCTGCTGACCTGGGTGTTCTCGCTGTTCCCGCTGGTGCAGTTTGCGCCGATCGGCTGGCTTGGCGGCTTTATCGCCGGCCTTAAGATGAGCTTTGGCGAGTCCGTCGGCCCGTGGCGCAAGCACGACGAGGTCTTTAACGTCAACAAGGCTCACCGCGCCGCCGCCGACGCGGGCGATGCCGAGGAACGCCGCCGTGCACGTCGCAATGGCGCGGCCGACCGACAGCTCATCTCGGTCACCGATGACAGCAAGGGTGCTGGCAAGCATGCTAAGAAATAGTAAGAAGAGGTAACTATGGCAGAAAATAAAGACGAACAGCTCACCGACGAGGAGCTGGCACAGCTCCAGCTGGCAGAGGAGAACGAGAACGCCGTCGACCGCCTGGTCCAGGAGCTCGGCTGCCCCACGCGCCGCATCCGCCAGTTTGCCGCCCGCGTGCTGCACCTGCTTGCCGAGCGCGATCCGCAGCGCGTCGTGCCCTGCGTACCCGCGCTGATCGAGGCGCTCGACCGCCCCGAGGCGCAGACCCGCTGGGAGGCCCTCGATGCCCTGACGGCGCTCGCCACCACCTGCCCCGAGCAGCTGGGCGATGCCTTTGAGGGCGCCGAGACCGCACTGTTCGACGAGATCTCTTCCACGCTGCGCTATGCCGCCTTCCGCCTGCTGTGCGTGTGGGGTGCCACGAGCGTCGAGCGTTCGCGCGAAGCTTGGCCCATCCTGGACGAGGCCATCCAGTGCTACCACGGCGACCTTGAGTATCGCGACATGCTCGGTTGCCTGTACGAGTTTTGCCAGGGCGAGATCGACGCCGAGGTTGCCGAGAAGCTTGCGCTGCGCCTTAAGTTCGATGCCGAGAACGGCAAGGGCAGCTATCTCAAGGCGCGTTCGAGCGAGATTTGCGAAATGCTTGTTAAACGTTTTGGCCTGGATCTCTCCAAAAAGAAGAAGCGTGCTAGCGTAAAAAAATCTGACGACGCCGAAGACGAGGAGTAACAGATTATGGCGCACGATGTAGTCCTGATTCCCGGTGACGGTATCGGTCCCGAGATTACGCAGGCCATGCGCCGCGTGGTCGAGGCCACCGGTGTCCAGATCAACTGGAACGTCCAGGAGGCCGGTGCCGGCGTCATGGACGAGTTTGGCACGCCGCTGCCCCAACATGTGCTCGATGCGGTCGCCGAGACCAAGGTTGCCATCAAGGGCCCCATCACCACGCCGGTCGGCACGGGCTTCCGCAGCGTTAACGTTGCCCTGCGCAAGCACTTCGACCTGTACGCCTGCGTGCGCCCCTGCCTGTCGCAGCCGGGTGACGGCTCGCGCTTCCGCGACGTCGACCTGGTCATCGTGCGCGAGAACACCGAGGACCTCTACGCCGGCATCGAGTTCGATGAGGGCGCTGCCGAGGTCGAGGAGCTCTCACAGCTCGTCGAGCGTTCGGGCCAAAAGACCTTCGCCGCCGATTCCGCGATCTCGATCAAGCCCATCTCTATCGCCAAGAGCCGCCGTATTGTGGAGTATGCCTTTGAGTATGCCCGCCGCTGCGGCCGCAAAAAGGTGACGGCCGTGCACAAGGCCAACATCATGAAGGCGACCGACGGCCTGTTCCTGCGCGTTGCGCGCGAGGTGGCCGCTAACTATCCCGATATTGAGTTCAACGACAAGATCGTCGACGCCACCTGCATGGGTCTGGTCCAGAACCCCAACGACTTCGATGTCCTGGTGCTGCCAAACCTGTACGGCGACATCGTCAGCGACCTGTGCGCTGGTCTGGTGGGCGGCTTAGGCATGGCTCCGGGTTCCAACATCGGCGCCGACTGCGCCATCTTTGAGGCTACGCACGGCTCCGCGCCCGATATCGCCGGCAAGGATATCGCCAACCCCACGGCCGAGATCCTGTCTGCCGCGATGATGCTCGATCACCTGGGCGAGAACGACGCCGCCAATCGTATTCGCGCCGCCGTCTCCGCCACGCTCGACGAGGGCAAGCAGGTTACCGGCGACGTGCGTCGTGCCCAGACCGGCTCCGTTGAGGGTGCCGTGGGCACGCAGGCCTTTGCCGATGCCGTTATCGCGCACCTGGCCTAAGGTATGCACGCTGCAAACGCCTAAATAGTACTTAAGTGTTTGCGTATAACCTAAGAATCAATACGCCCGGCGTTCTGTCGGGCGTATTCTATTGGGGACTATGTTTCCTAACAAGGAGTAACCGATATGGGTTTGATTCAAAAGAAGGACGAGAAGGACGAGATCGACGGCATCCAGATCATCGAGCGCGGCGAAGGCCCCGACGGTGATGAGGACGAGAAGATCGACCTGGTCGCTGGTACGTCTGCCGAGCATATTGCCGCTGGTACGACGGCCGAGGAGGAGGACGCCCGTCTGGAGGCTCAGATTGCCGCGGATGCCGCTGACGAGAATCTGATGCCCGAGGAGCAGGACGAGGACGATTCCGACGCGGACGACCACGCATCCAAGCACAAGAAGACGATGATTGCCGCCTTTGTGGTCGCCATCGTGATTGCTGCGGTGGTCGGCTTCTTTATTGGCAATGGCGGCTTTGGCGGCAAGGGTGTCGGCTCGTCGACCCTCACCGAGGACCAGCTCGATTCGACCGTGGCAAGCTATAGCTACAACGGCAAGAAGAGCGATATCACCGCGCGCGAGGCCATCGAGAGCCAGTACAGCCTCGATACCGTTAAGGATAGCAACGGCAACTACACCGCCCCCTCTGCTGACGTCATCCTGTCTTACGTGCGCAACAAGATTCTGCTCGATGCTGCCGAGGACGAGGGCATTACCGTCTCCTCTAAGGAGATGAAGAAGTACGCCGAGGATTCTATCGGCACCTCGGACTACGACACCATGGCCACGCAGTATGGCGTGTCCAAGGACCAGGCCAAGCAGATCGTCCGCCAGTCCGCGACGCTGCAGAAGCTCTACAAGAAGAAGGTGGGCGATAGCTCCGCAAGCATGCCGACCGCCCCGACCGAGCCTTCTGACGGCAACGAGGAGACCGCGAGTAAGGACTACGCCGACTACATCATCAACCTTGCCGGCGACGAGTGGGATAGCGAGAAGGGCACCTGGAAGGACGCCGATGGCACCTACGCTAAGGCCTTTGCCGACGATGCCTTTACTGCCGATAGCGCTACCTATAAGCAGGCCATGACCGCCTATTACACCGCCTATCAGCAGTATTCCTCGCAGGCTTCGAGCGCCAGCTCCAAGTGGACCGAGTATGCTAACGGCCTCTACGCCAAGGCCAACATCAGCATCTACGGCCTGTTTGCGTAAAGATTGCCTGAGCTTTCGAGCGCGAAGTCGAAATATCTGATTGAGCCCGCTAGAACGTCCGTTCTAGCGGGCTTTTTGCGTCGGAGTTACTGAAGGCTTAATAATTTCCATCAATCTTTAAGCCCAAAGAGGCTATCGGCTTCATCGTCAGGTATGTATTCCAGAACATCGCCCGGTTGGCAGTCGAGTGCCCGGCATATCGCGTCAAGAGTTGAAAAACGTATGGCAGAAACCTTGCCTGTCTTAATGCGTGACATATTGACCTGGGAGATGCCCACGCGTTCCGCAAGCTCTTTGGATGAGATCTTGCGTTCGGCGAGCATGCGGTCAAGCCGCAGAATAATCATGGATTCCCCCTAGAGCAACTCGTCATCTTGTTTTTGCAGGATACACCCGTACTGGAAGACGCTGGCAATCAGGCTAATAATCAGGCCTGCAAAGACCATAGAGAGGTCGAGGTGCTGGCCGCCAAGCGCATCCGTAAAGTTGCCGCCAAATCCTGAGAGTATCAGCCCCGTGACTATGGCACCAAGAAGCTTCACAGCAACGCCGCCAATAAGGAACAAATGTCCTATTTGACGTAGTATGCGGATGCATTCGAGGTCAAAGGGCCTGCCCGCCTTTTCAATGGCGGAGAAAAACCTGTATGCGCTTAGCACGATGGCAAACGCAAGGCATGTCATCATGGCGCTCCCTATGGCAGTATGACCGTCGTGCGCGACAAGCATAAGAGGGGTGTGTTCATCGGCGCCGACGAGAGCGAGAATTGGCCCTTCGCCAGCCTCAAGCTCTACGGATTGGAGACAGAACCCTTGGGAGAGGCTAGGCAATATGAGTAGATCGTAGATTGCAATGACTGCGAGGAGTCCCAGAGCGAGCGCCACGGCGGTGCAGATTGTGGCCCATTTGCAGTAGCGAGTGAGCTTCCTCAGTTTGGCTATTGCCTGTTCACGGTCGATGGCTTCATTCGATTTGGATACGTTCCAGCGGATCATAGCTCCTCCAACCAATGTCTTGGATGATACTTAAATCTTATAACATACTTAACGATAAACGATAAACAATTACAGAATAGAGTAAGTAATGTTTGTAAGACGAATAGCGAGAGCTTATGGCACATTCAGGGAGTGGGAGTTTGGCACGCGGGGGGATGGACGAGTATTGAAATATCCTGCAACCGCGCAAGTGCTTCATCGGGTCTCCCCAATTCATCTAGGAAAACGGCCGTAAACGAATGCAAATAACCGGTGAACGGTCGAAAACTACCGTTCACCGATAATTTCTAAACTGGTTCTAACTGGTATTAAGTCAAAAAGACCAATTCACAAATCTTCACAATGACCTGCAATTTTTCTTTACGCTATTTTTAGCCGCCCTGCGTTGTATTGACACGAAAAGAGTTCCGATCTTTTGCCAAAGCATTTCGAAATGGTTTCAAAACTGCAGGTAGAAGTGTTAACGAGCGGTAAACGGTCGATTTTTTACCGTGAACGGTGCAAAAACGTTTTACTGTATGAATCAACGAAAGCAACCTCTTCTGTGGTGATATAGTGACAACAACACGTCACGTGGTTACTACCAGTTGAGAGACCACTGGTTCTCAAAGAACGCTTTCCAAGAAGCTTTAAGGGCGATTGCCCGTTGGCTTCCGAACATCATCGGACTCAGATCGTACACACCTTCGGAAGGGAAATTTGAATGGTTGGCTTTATTCTTACCGGTCATGGACAGTTCGCACCCGGCCTTGCAAGCGCTATCGCTATGGTCGCTGGTGACCAGCCCGCTTTTACCGTTGTTCCTTTCGAGGGCGACCAGGCTGCTTCCTACGGTGAGGATCTCCGCGCCGCTATTACCGCCATGCGCGAGGAGTGCGATGGCGTGCTCGTCTTTACCGACCTGCTTGGTGGTACCCCGTTCAACCAGTCGATGATGATCGCCCAGGATGTCGACAATGTCGAGGTCCTGACCGGCACCAACCTTCCCATGGTTATTGAGCTTCTGTTCCTCCGCGGTAACGCCACGCTCGCCGAGCTTGGCGAGCAGGCCGTGACCGTTGGCCAGACGGGCATCACCGCCCAGACGGTCGCATCCGTTGTCGGCTCCGACGAGGAGGACGTCTTCGGCGACGAGGACGGCATCTAATGGCCGATTTCGGAGCCAGCGTCCTGAGCTCCTCGGTCGCCCTTTTAGGCCTGCTTGTCATCATGGGCTTGATTTACACCATCTGGTCGCAAATCAACATGAAGAAGAAGCAGAAGTACTTCAAGGAGCTGCACACGGAGCTCAAGCCGGGTCAGGAGGTTCTTTTCGCCGGCGGTATCTACGGAACCGTCAAAGGCATCGAAGGCGAGAAGGTCCAGATCAAAGTCCGATCCGGCGCCGTTGTAGATGTTTCGCGTTACGCGATTCAGGAGATCAAGTAACTGTCGTCAGCAAATAACGAAAGGAAGCTGATCAACATGGCAGAACCCAACATTCTTCTTACCCGCATCGATAACCGACTGGTTCATGGTCAGGTCGCTACCCAGTGGAACTCCACCCTGGGCTCCAACCTTATCCTCGTCGCCAACGACGATGTGTCGACCAACACCATGCGCCAGAACCTCATGAAGATGGCCGCTCCCGCCGGCGTCGCTACGCGTTTCTTCTCCCTGCAGAAGACCATCGACGTCATCGGCAAGGCGAGCCCGCGCCAGAAGATCTTCATCGTGGCCGAAACACCGGAAGACGTGCTTACGCTCGTCAAGGGCGGTGTGCCTATAAAGAAGGTAAACATCGGCAACATGCACATGTCGGAAGGAAAGCGCCAAGTCGCCACCTCCGTCGCAGTTAACGACGAGGATGTCGCTGCGTTTAAAGAGCTGCAGGAATTGGGGGTGGAGTTGGAGATCAGGCGCGTTCCGAGCACGCCTGTTGAGGACACGAGCAAGCTCTTCTCGTAGTCTTCGTGATCCACGTTGTCAGGAGTGAAACCCTGACACTCTGTACGTGAAATCCAAAGTGCGTACATACATTTTGAAAGGAGGAGCAAGATGGAATACTCGATCATCCAGGTCGCTCTGGTCTTCATCGTCACGTTCGTCGCGGCAATCGACCAGTTCAACTTCCTCGAGTCTCTCTATCAGCCCATCGTCACCGGCGCCGTCATCGGTCTTATCCTTGGCGACCTCAACACCGGTCTTCTCGTGGGTGGTACCTATCAGCTCATGACGATCGGCAACATGCCGATCGGAGGCGCTCAGCCGCCTAACGCCGTCATCGGCGGCATCATGGCAGCCATTCTCGCTATCGCTACGGGCCTCGAGCCCAACGCGGCAGTCGGCCTTGCCATTCCGTTCGCTCTGCTTGGTCAGCTCGGCGTTACCCTGGTCTTCACGCTTATGTCGCCGCTCATGTCCTCCGCGGACAACATGGCCCACAACGCTGACACCAAGGGTATCGAGCGTCTGAACTACTTCGCCATGGCTCTGCTCGGCCTGATCTTCGCTGTCGTCGTCACCCTGTTCTTTATCGCTGGCGCTACCATCGGTCAGACCATCGCTTCCGCCATCCCGACTTGGCTGCAGACCGGTCTCTCCGCTGCAGGCGGCATGATGCGCTTCGTCGGCTTCGCCGTCCTGCTCAAGGTTATGATGAACCGCGATATGTGGGGCTTCTTCCTCATGGGCTTTGGCCTCGCGCTCATCACCGTTGCCAACGATTCGCTGGCAACCCCTGCCCTGCTCATCCTCGCTCTCATCGGCTTCGGCATCGCTTTCTGGGACTTCCAGCAGCAGACCGAGCTGAAGGGTGCAGCTGTTTCTGACGGAGGTGACTTCGAAGATGGCATCTAATGAGTATGTGATCCCGGAGCACTACGAGGATCTCACTCCTGCTCCGCAGCTCGACCAGAAGACCCTCAACAAGATGGCTTGGCGCTCCTGCTTCCTGCAGGCATCGTTCAACTACGAGCGCATGCAGGCCGCTGGCTGGCTTTACTCCATCATCCCCGGTCTGGAGAAGATCCACACCAACAAGAACGACCTCGCGGCTTCCATGAGCCACAACCTGGAGTTCTTCAACACTCACCCGTTCCTCGTCACCTTTGTTATGGGTATCGTGCTTTCGCTCGAGCAGAACAAGGTTGACATCCCCACGATTCGCGCCGTCCGCGTCGCCGCAATGGGCCCGCTCGGTGGTATCGGTGACGCCCTGTTCTGGCTGACGCTCGTGCCTATCACGGCCGGCATCACCTCCAACATGGCCATCAACGGCAATGCCGCTGCGCCGATCATCTTCCTGGTGATCTTCAACGTCGTCCAGTTCGCTCTGCGCTTCTGGCTCATGAACTGGTCCTACAAGCTTGGCACCAGCGCTATTGACGCTCTGACTGCCAACATGCAGGCCTTCACGCGTGCCGCTTCCATTATGGGCGTCTTCGTCGTCGGTTGCCTGGTCGTCACCATGGGTGGCACCCAGATCAACCTCCAGATCCCCAACGGCACCACCCGTGGCCTCTCCGCTACTACCGTGATCGTCTCCGAGAAGGAGGCCGAGAACTTCACCGGTATGGAGGGCATCGATACCGAGACCGCTGAGGCCGGTACCATCGCCATGACCGATGAGGACGGCAACGCCCTCACCGCTTCCGATGCCGACGGCAACGCTGTCGAGTGCGGCGTCACCGATCTGGGCAACGGCATGGAGTCCGTTACCTACGGCACCGTCACCGAGGATCCGGTCAACTTCTCTGTTGCCGACACCCTCAACACCATCGTCCCGAAGCTCGTCCCGCTTATGCTTACGCTGCTGCTTTACTACATGTTCGCTAAGCACAGCTGGACCCCGACCAAGGGCATTCTGCTGCTCTTCGTCCTGGGCATCCTGGGCGCTGGCCCGCTTGGTCTCTGGCCGAGCATCTGGTAAGGCTCTAGCTTGAGGGGTGTGTCCCTGCGCGGCTCACACCCCGACCCCTTAAGCCATGTGTATGTTAAAAGCCGCGTGCTCGAAAGAGCGCGCGGCTTTTGTTTTCTTGATGAGTCGGGTGTTGCAGACCGATAATGCTTAACACCCTAGGTAGTTAGCCGAATTCGAGCAAAAGGGAGGATAGGATGGCGATCGGAGCGCGTAAGCAGCCGCTGTACGATCAGCTGGTCGATATTCTGACCGAAAAGATTGACCATGAATATCGCGCCGGTGACATGATTCCTTCCGAGCGCGAACTTTCGGAGCGCTATGGTCTCTCGCGCACTACGGTACGCTTGGCTCTGCAGGAACTGGAGCGTTTAGGACTGGTGGTTCGGCAGCACGGTCGCGGTACCTTTGTGACCGACCGTTCGGCAAAAGCAACCAATCTTATGCAGTCCTACAGCTTTACCGAGCAGATGCGCGCGATGGGTCGAGAACCCGAGACCACGATTCTCGAGTTTTGCGAGATGGAGGCCGATAAGAATCTGGCCGAGCATATGGGATTGCGTATCGGTGATCGCATTTTTAAGCTTAAGCGCCTTCGTTCTGCCGACAACATGCCCATGATGGTCGAACGCAGCTATCTACCGGTTCGTCAATTTCTGTCCCTAAAGCGACCGCTGCTGGAGCGTAAGCCGCTTTACGATGTGATTGAGCAAGACTTTCAGCAAAAGATACGCGTGGCTGAAGAGGAGTTCTATGCGAGCATAGCCCGTCCCACCGACGCCCACCTTTTGGGAATTGTCGAGGGCTCGCCTGTGCTCGATTTGGTCAGGACTACGTATAACGAGTCAAACGAGGTTGTGGAGTATACACTCTCGGTTGCTCGTGCCGATCAGTTTAAATACAAGGTTTACCACCAGCGTAGCAACTAGTGTCCGCATCGTTTCCATATGGTGATTCTTTGCATTTAACTGGTTACTACCAGATAACCAACCGAAGTGTATAATTGCACGTCAGAGGATTACTTCTAGAGAGAGGTATTAGAAATGTTCGAGAAGAGTGTCGAGGAGCTCACCGAGCTCGGCGCCCAGATCACCACGGCCGAGATTGCCCAGCAGCCCGAGCTTTGGCGTGATACGCTCAACATCTATCGCGAGAACAAGGAGGCCATCGAGACCTTCCTGGCCGAGGCTCGTGCTATGGGCGAGGGCCGTCTGTCCGTTGTCTTCACCGGTGCCGGTACGTCCGACTACGTTGGCGATACCTGCGCCCCGTACCTGCGTCACGCTGGCAACACTGATCTCTACGACTTTAAGCCCATCGCCACGACCGACATCGTGAGCGCTCCGCGCGATTTCCTGCGCGCCGAGGATCCCACGCTCGTGGTTTCCTTTGCCCGCTCTGGCAACAGCCCCGAGAGCCTTGCCGCCGTTGCCGTTGCCAAGGAGCTCGTCCACAACGTCAAGTTCCTCAACATCACCTGCGCTCCCGAGGGCAAGCTCGCCGTTGAGTCTGCCGATGATCCCAACGCGCTGACGCTGCTCATTCCGCGCGCCGACGACAAGGGCTTCGCCATGACCGGTTCTTATTCCTGCATGACCCTGCTCTCCACTCTTATTTTCGACACTGCCTCTGACGAGCAGAAGGCCGAGTGGGTCGAGACCATCGCCAAGATGGGCGAGGAGGTCATCGCTCGTGAGCCTGAGATCGCCGATTACCTGGCTGGCGACTTCAACCGCGTGACCTACTTGGGCTCTGGCTCCTTCGGTGGCCTTGCCCAGGAGAGCCAGCTCAAGATCCTCGAGCTCGCTCACGGTCTGGTCGCTACTTCCTACGACACCTCCATGGGCTATCGTCATGGACCCAAGTCCTTCGTCGACGACAAGACCCTCGTGTTCGTGTTCGTCAACAACGACGCCTACACCCGTCAGTACGACATCGACATCCTCAACGAGATCGGTGGCGACAAGATCGCTCAGCACACCGTTGCCGTTCAGCAGGATGGCGCTACTGTCTACGAGGGTGAGTCCTTCACCTTTAAGGGCCATGAGGCACTCCCCGAGGGTTACCTTGCTCTGCCGTTCGTGATGTTTGCTCAGGCTATCAGCCTGCTCAACTCCGTGCGCGTGGGCAACACGCCCGATACGCCGAGCCCCACCGGCACGGTCAACCGCGTGGTTAAGGGCGTGACGATTCACCCCTTCACCGCTTAATCGCGTCCCCCTGTAAGGGCGCCCGTCCGCTCATAACGGCGGGCGGGCGCTTTTTGTTTTTACTTGAACCGGGTATAAGTATCACCACGGTCAACTGCTTTAGAAGCAAGGAGTGCATATGAGCACGTACGCAATTAAGGCTGACAAGTTCTTCTTGCCGGCAGGTCCGCAACTGGGCGGCTATCTTATGGTCGAGGATGGCGTCTTTGGCGCCTGGCAGGCCGACGAGCCCTCTTGCGAGATTAAGGACTACACGGGATCGTGGATCGCACCGGGTATGGTCGACACCCACATCCATGGCTTCTATAACCACTCGACTACCGATAACGATCCCGAGGGCATCGATATCAGCTCGACCGAGCTCGCCCGTCGTGGTACCACCAGCTGGCTGCCCACGACGTTCACCGATGGCGTCGAGCAGATTAAGGACGCCTGCGCCGCCATCGCCCAGGCTGACGAAGGCCGCGGCCCCGACTTCTGCGGTGCTCGCATTCAGGGCATCTACCTGGAGGGCCCCTTCTTTACCATGAAGCACGTGGGCGCGCAGAACCCCGCTTATCTGATCGACCCCTCCGAGGAGGTCTTCGATCAGTGGCAGGAGGCTGCGGGCGGCCGCATCGTTAAGAGCGCCATGGCGGCCGAGCGCGACGGTGCCCCTGCTTATGCGGCTGCTTTGAACGCCAAGGGTGTGGTGACCAGCATCGGTCACTCCGACGCCACCTACGATGAGTGCATCGCCGCCATCAACGCCGGCGCCAGCTGCTTTACGCATACCTATAACGGCCAGCGCGGTCTGCATCACCGTGAGCCCGGTGTCGTGGGTGCTGCCATGTCCACGCCCGAGACCTACGCCGAGATCATCTGTGATGGCAAGCACGTGAACCCTGCCGCCATCAAGGCGCTGCTGCAGGCAAAGGGCTGGCAGCATACGGTGCTCATCACCGACTGCCTGGGCTGCGGCGGCATGCCCGAGGGCAGCTACACCAGTGGCGGCATGGACGTCATCATGAAGGACAACCTGTGCTGGCTCGCCGACGGCAAGAGCATTGCCGGCTCGGTGCTCACGCTTGCCCAGGGCGTCAAGAACATCGTCGACTGGGGCATCGCCAGCGCCGATATCGCCATTCGCATGGCAACCGAGGTGCCGGCGCGCTCCGCGCACATCGAGGATAAGTGCGGCAGCATCATGCCGGGTCGCGACGCCGACTTTGTCGTGTTCGACCGTGAGCTCACCCTCGTCGAGACGTATGTTGGCGGCCAGAGCGTCGGCAACGCCTTTACCGAGTAACGATAGAAAAAGACGGCGGGCCCGAATCTGCTCGGACCCGCCGTATGGGTTAAACGCTCAAAAGCACCTTTACAGTTACAGCTTGTTAGCGATCTTCTTTGCCGTGCGCTTAATGCCGGCCACCAGGCCTCCTGCAGGATGCTCCTTCTCGTATGCTAGGCGCTTCTCGCGCTTGGCGTACTCTTCGACGATGATGTCGCCATACTCGTCTTCGATCTTGTCGAAGAAGTCGACGGCGCCCTTAATTTCCTCAGCGGTCGGGTGTCCCTTTTGGACACCGCCAGCGAGCTTGAACGGCCCCCACGTGTCAAAGCCGGGGCAGCCGTAGACACCCATAAAGATGGCCTGCCTCATGCGGCAGATACCATCGATATCCTTGCCGTACCACTTGTTTTTGCCACCGTAGGTCATAAGGCCAAACACCTTGTCCTGCGGCTGCAGCACGTTAGTGAGCACGCGTGCCATGTCCTTGTCGATCTCGGAGTAATAGATGCCCGTGGCGACGCCGATCAGATGGTATTCGTGCAGGTCGGGGTATTCGTTTTTCCCGAGTGACTTCACGTCGAGGGTATCGATTTCGGGGTGCGCCTCGACGATGGCGTCTACGAGCTTTTTCGTATTGCCGTGGTGACGTGAGGCATAGAGGATGATGGTTCGCATAAGAAGGCCTTTCAGCTGTAATTGCATCAATGTCTGTATGGTACCCCGTTGCATGGCCGGGATACCGGACGCATCGATGAGCGTGCGGGTTTGTTCTATGGTTAGGATTGAAACGGGCGCTTGCGTGAAATAAAGCAGTTGTTCGAAAGGATGGGTAATGGAATACGCTCTCTCCAACGATTCGATTTCTATTAAGGTTTCCACGGCTGGTGGCTCGTTTACCTCGATTGAGGCCGGAGGTCGCGAGTATTTGTGGCAGGGCGATCCCGCCGTGTGGTCCGGCCAGGCACCGATTTGCTTCCCGATTTGCGGAGGCTTGCGCGATGGTAGCGCCATGACGTTTGCCGGGCATCATGTAAAGCTCGCTCGCCACGGCTTTGCGCGCAAGCAGGAGTGGAAGCTGCAGAGCCAAGGCGAGAACGAGCTGGCGATGTGCCTGGCTTCGGAGGATAACGCCGCGCTGCTGAGCGATTATCCGTACCCGTTTAAGCTCGTCGCCCGTTATACGCTCGAGGACGCCGCCGTGCGCGTTTCCTATGAGGTGACCAACGAGGGCACCGAGGACATGCCGTTCTTTATTGGTGGACACCCCGGCTTTAGGTGCCCGCTCGACGAGGGCGAGGCCTATACGGACTACGAGTTGCGCTTCGAGAAAGACGAGGCTGCGGAGCTTTGCACCGCCGTGCCCTCGACCGGATTGATTGATGTAGCTAATCGTTCAAAGAACCCCATGGTGGGAAAGACGCTGCCCCTGTCGCATGAGCTCTTCGATTTTGCGGAGACCATCTTTGACGTGCTTGAGAGCCGTCAGGTCACGCTTTCCAAGAAGGGCGAGGACAAGGGCGTTCGCCTGAGCTTTAAGGGTTTCCCGTATCTCATTGTGTGGAGTAAGCCCGAGGGCGATTTTGTGGCAGTTGAGCCCTGGGGCGGCCTTTCGACCTGTTCCGATGAGGATGACGTGCTTGAGCACAAGCGCGGCTGCCTTGTCGCCAAGCCTAAGGAGACCGTCGTTCGCTCGTTCACGATTGAGATTCTGTAATTCCGTTTTGTCGACTCGTATCGCGAGGCACAAGGAGCCTGCGAGATAAGGAGCTAAAAATGATCCTCACCGTTACGATGAACCCGTCTGTCGATACGCGCTATCAGCTCGATGAGCTCATTATCGACGACGTCAACCGTGTGACGCCCGAAAAGACCGCCGGCGGCAAGGGCCTCAACGTGGCTCGCGTCCTGGGTCAGCTGGGCGACGACGTTGTGGCAACCGGTCTGCTCGGCGGCCACATGGGCGCCTACATGGCCGAGCTCATGGACGCCAACGGTATTAACAACGACTTTGTGCCCATCAAGGGCGAGACCCGTATTTGCCTTAACATCCTCCACGCCGGCAACCAGACCGAGTTGCTCGAGAGCGGCCCGACAATTGCCCCTGAGGAGCTCGATGCCTTTACCGCCAAGTTTACTGAGCTTGCGGGCAAGGCCGACGTCGTCACCATTTCGGGTTCGCTGCCCCGCGGTGTCGAGGCAGACTACTATGCCAAGATCACGGGCATTGCCGAGAACGCCGGTGCCAAGGTGCTGCTCGATACCTCGGGTGCTTCGCTCGAGGCAGCCCTTAAGTCCGAGGTCAAGCCCGAGCTGGTCAAGCCTAACCTGACCGAGATCAACGGCCTTCTGGGCACGAGCTTTACCACCGACGATGTGGACGAGCTCCGCGCCGCGCTCGCCTCTGACGCCCGCTTCTCCGATATCCCCTGGGTCGTCGTTTCCATGGGCGCTGCCGGTTCCGTGGGCTTCCACAATGGCCGTGCGTTCCGCGCGAAGACGCCCGATATCCCTGCCGTTAACGCCACGGGCTCTGGCGATTCGACCATTGCCGGCTTCGCACATGCGATTGCTGCCGGCGCCGACGACGAGACGGTGCTGCGTACCGCCAACACCTGCGGCAAGCTCAACGCCATGGATCCCATGACTGGCCACTTGGTTATGGATCGTTGGGACGAGGTCTACAATGGCGTTGTCGTAACCGAGCTGTAAGAGCTTGGGCGTCGGCCCCGGCATCGGTTGCTTGCTTGTGGTTAGAGCCGATGACAAGTGCGGTAGCATTATGCCGGGGCGCGACGCCGACTTTGTCGTGTTCAATCCCGACCTTAGCCTGGTCGAGACGTATGTGGGTGGCAACAGCGTCGGTAACGTGTTTGCCGAGTAGCCGCCAAAGAAACGATCCGAGAGGGGATTTAGATGATTTACGGTGCACTGGGCGATATCGAGGAATACCGCGGAATGCTCAAGGGCCTCGACGTGCTGATTGACTGGCTCGAGGAGAACGACCCGGCGGAGCTCGAGGTCGGCAGCCATCCGATTCTGGGCGACAAGGTCTTTGCGAACGTCATGGCTCCCACGACGCGTCCCGAGGACGAGGCTCACTATGAGACGCATCAGCGCTATCACGACCTGCAGATTGACGTCGAGGGTCGCGAGGCCTTTAAGGTCGCTACGGGTAGCCTGACGCTGGTCCAGGAGTTTGACGAGAAGGACGACTACGATTTGGTCGATTCCGACGCTTCGATCGCCGGCGATCTTGCCGACGACAAGTTCGCGCTGTTCGTTGCCGGTGAGCCTCACATGCCCACGCTCGAGTTCCCGGGCGATGGCGCACAGCCGGTCAAGAAGATCTGCTTTAAGTTGCTTGCCGACGCCTACTGGGAGGAGTAGCGAGCTGCTCAGCTGAGCTGTTCGTCTGATGGCGTGATTTCCTTGGGGGAGCGCGCTTGAGCCCCGCTGATCGCGGTTCCTTTGGGGATTGCGGTTGGCGGGGCTTTTTGTTGTTTGAGCTGGATTCATTGGAGCGGCCAAATTAGGCTGATCGACGCAGTTATTGAGACACAATTGATGCTAAATGGATTGAAGAATAATTAAAATAGCTGTGGATACGAGAAATAGCTAATTGATGGGAGCTCTTTATGGGACTCGGCACAACCGCTTTAATTCCTAGGCGCGCTTTCTTGGCGTTGGGGCTCGCAGCTGGTTCTGCTTGCCTTACCGCTTGCTCCGGGAAGGGGGGCTATGATGATGGTTACGCTGCAGGCTATGCTGCTGCTCGGGCAGACGCTGCCGGAAAAGAGAAAGATGGCAGCGACGGGGACGGCGATATCCCAGCATCGGGTATTGAGTACACCATCACGGGGGCGCAGCGCGGAGTAGAAAGTTATAGTGACGGCAAGCCACTGTTGATTTTGAACGTGACTGCAAAAAACGTTTCGGATGATCTTCAGTTTGTTTTGTTTTCTGGAAATGAAATAGCGGCTTTCCAAGATGGAAAGGGGCTTAAGTCGGGTATGTTGGCGGAAGGCCTTGATCTTCCTGAATCGCGCCAAATAAAACCTGGTGCTGAGTTAGAGGGCTGGCTCGGTTATGAGCTGATTGACGAAACTACTCCGGTTGAATGTGAAGTCGGACACCAAGTCACATCCGCTGACCATGAGACTGCTTTCTACGGCCTGACTAATCCACAGACAATCGATCCGAGTACTCTTTAATCCCTATTCATGCGTATAAAAGCCGCTGTGATTCTTCTGGGGAACATATTTGAGTCCCGTTGATTGTGGTCTACTTGGGGACCGCAGTTGGCGGGGCTTTTGTTGTTGGAGGGAGCTGTCTGCCGTCGGGGCTGCTGCAGTTTCTTGGTGCAATGCATCAATTGGAAACAAAAAAGCCGCCCGTAGGCGACTATCTTGTGCAATGGAGCCAGCGACCGGGCTCGAACCGGTGACCCCCGCTTTACGAGAGCGGTGCTCTACCAACTGAGCTACGCTGGCGGCCATGTGGTGACGCAACTGAGGCGTCAACGGCTGTTTATGATACGGGACATCGCAAATCCGCGCAAGGGTTCTTGCCGCTTTTCTCACTTTAAATGCACTAATATTGGAGACGTGATGTCTTGCTCTTACGGGTCTCAAGCAGAATGGGGCAGCGATGGCTCAACCCAAGATCCTTCTCACGCGTATCGATGATCGTTTCATTTACGGGCAAGATGTTGAGCTGTGGAACGAAGCCGTGGGTTCCAATCTTGTCTTAATTGTCAACGATGAGATCGCGGCGGATTCGCGCCAGTGGGCACCCATGAGGGTGGCGGCGCCCGAGGGCGTGTGGACGCGGTTTTTTTCGGTGCAAAGGACCATCGACATCATTCATACCGCAACGCCGCGTCAATGGATTCTGATCATGGTGGCCTCGCCCGCCGATGCACTCGCGCTGGTTAAGGGCGGTGTGCCGATTACCAAGATTAGCATTGGCCATATGCAAGCAGGGGAGGGCAAGCGCTCTGTAACGCCTGCCGTTGCCGTAGGCGATGCGGACATCACCGCCTTCAAAGAGTTGCAAAAGCTCGGCATAGAGCTAGAAATCCGCTACCTCCCCAGCTCCAATCCCGATCCCCTCGAGAACCTGCTCACGTGATCCCCTGGGGGCGGAGGAAAAAGGATCATTTTGCCCTTGCGAGGGACGCGCGCGATACCGCCTGTCAAAAACTATGTCCATTTACTACGTTTGATCGGCTATCGCCGAGCATGTCGAATTTGAGAAAAACAAAACCGCAGGTAGACGGCTCGCGAATTTAACAAAAACCGGTGCATGGTCGAGCAACCCGGGCTAAACGTAGTAAATGGGCATAGTTTTGATATGTCACTCATACAGTCACAGCGAAAATGAGCCCAAAAGATGAAAAAGCGCCCGCCGGCGGTGGTGCCGGCGGGCGCTGCTGTGCGATATGTCGCGTTGTGGGCTTAGTGCCTCATAAAGTGGTACTCGATCACATTGCTGTAGGGGTGACCTGGGCCCACAATGCCCTGCGGGAACAGCGGCTGGTGCGGCGTGTCGGGGTACATCTCGGCCTCGAGGGCAAAGCCGGCGCCACAGCCATAGTTGGCGTCGTCCTTGGCATGCTCGTCGCCCAGCCAGTTGCCGGTGTAGAGCTGCACGCCCGGGGCGGTGGTGTAGTAGTCCAGCTCGCGGCCGGTCCACATCTCCTCAACATGCAGGGCGCGGCGCAGGTTGCGGCCGTACTGATAGCCATCGATACACAGGCAGTGATCGTAGCCGCGTGCCTGCTTAATCTGCGGGTCGTCGGCCTCCATGCCGGGTGCGACGGGACGCAGCTCGCGAAAGTCAAACGGTGTTCCCTCGACTGGAGCAATCTCGCCGGTGGGAATGTTCTGGTCATCAATGGGCAGGTAGTGGGCGGCGTTGGCAACAAAGAAGTGCTCACAGTCCATGCCGGCGTTATGACCGGCAAGGTTAAAGTACGTGTGGTTGGTCATGGACACGTAGGTGGCGCGGTCGCTCTTGCAGCCATACTCGATACGGAAACGTCCGGTGCGTGTAACGGTAAACACGGCCGTAAAGGTGCGGTTGCCGGGAAGACCCAGCTCGCCATCCTCAAGCGAGGTGGTCATACGCACGGCGTTGTGAGTCTCGTCGAGCTCAGCGTCCCATACGCGCTTGTGCAGACCATGCTCAAGATCGCTGTGCAGGTTGTTGACGCCTTCGTTGGCCGACATATGCCAGTCCGTGCCGTCGATGGTGATCGTGGCGCCCGCGGTGCGGTTTGCCACGGGGCCGATGGTCGCGCCAAAGCAGGCGGGGTTGTCAAAGTAATCCTCGAGCTTATCGAAACCCAACACCACATCGCGCACGTTGCCGGGAATGTCGGGCACGTCGATACCCAGCACGGTGGCGCCATAGTCCATAATGCGAACGCAGATCTCGGGCCCGTTGAGGGTGTAACGATGAACGGGGGTACCGCACGGCGCGGTGCCGAAAAGCTCGGAAGCGATCATTTGGTTCCTAACATCGAGGTATTTCGGACAAACTGTAGCGCGAACAGGCAAGATTATCACTACACCTCACTAAAGCAGATGGTATTTTTCTCAAAAAAGTGATGATTGGAGCTGTGCGGGCGTTCATTTTTGACGCGCACGAGTCTGATACAATTTGTTCGTTACTGTTTGAATGATATGCGCGCAAAGAACGGCGAGGATTCATCGTGATTAAGGCAGAACGACAGGATAAGGTTCGGCAACTGCTCGAAGAGCAGGGCACGGTCTCGGTCAAGGAGATTTCGGATGCGCTGGGCGTATCGGACATGACCATCCGTCGCGACCTTGAGGAACTTGCGAGCCTGGGCGAGATCGAGCGCGTGCACGGCGGAGCCCGCAGTGCACAGGGCCGTCCCCACGCTATGTTGCGCCATGAGTATTCGCACAGTGAAAAGCGCACCAAGCATGCCGAGGAAAAGCTGCAGATCGCACGCCGCGCTGTGGAGCTTATCGAGGAAGGCTCGACCATCTTTTTGGGTACGGGCACCACGGTTGAGCAGATGGCCTCGATACTGCCGGCGTTTCGCCTGCGTATCGTGACCAATTCGCTTTCGGTGTTTAACCTGCTCGAGGAGCGCGAGGACTGCGAGCTGTGCCTCGTGGGCGGTATGTACCGACGACGCACTGCCGCTTTTGTGGGACCGACGGCCGAGGACACCCTACGTGCGCTGGGCATCGATGCGGCGTTTATCGGCGCCAACGGTATCTTGGACGGTGACGTATCCACGTCCAACATGGACGAGGGCCGCATCCAGCAGCTCGCCTTTAGTAAGGCGGACTCGCGCTATCTGATCGCCGACTCCAGCAAGATCGGCAAGCGCGATTTCTATACCTTCTGTCGCCTGGACAATTTGGACGCCGTGGTGTGCGAGCCAGGTATTACCGCCGAGGATCGCGCCGCCATTGAGGAACACACGCAGGTCATTTGCTAACTATCCTTTGGGGACCCTTGTTTTATTGCTGGCTCGCTATTGGGTATTGCAGATTGCAAGAATAATTCCAGAGCATGGATGTCTTTAAGTATGTAGCCCGTCGAACGACCCGCCCCCGTTTTTTCGATTGCGCTGCAACTGACAAGCTGGCTGAGGGTTCGTTTAATGGTTACCTCGCTGATATCGGGGCAGTTGGACTGGATGTCGGATTTCTTAATGACGCCGAATTTCTGCTGAAACAGAGCAGCTATGCGCGATTGCTTCGACATGGGGCGAGTGCCAGATTCAATCTGGGTGTGCTGCTCCTTTCAGTATCACGAACATACTTTCGGTATCATAATTAACATGAAATGATACCGAAAGTATGTTCGTGATACTGAAAACAAGGTATGAAGCGCGCTTCACAGATGCCTGGAAAGCGCGGATTTGACTATCTAATTGTCTCAATCAGTAACGGTTGGAGGGGTGAAAAACACGGCTGGATGTTACAGATCGAGACAAACGGATTCTGACTCGCTCAAAAACAAAAAGGCCGGGGGCGGCGCGCCGTGTGACGTGCCGCCCCGGCTGAGAAATGGGGACAAGTTATGTGAGCGGGGCAATTCCGCTCGTCGCAAGCCACTAGTCCAGACGACGGGTCTGCGCCACGTGCTTGTACCAGTAGGCGCTCGCCTTGGGCGTGCGCTTTTGGGTCTCAAAGTCTACGTAGAAGAAGCCGTAGCGCTTGTTGTAGCCGTTGGTCCAGGAGAACTGGTCCTGCAGGCTCCACAGGAAGTAGCCGCCCACGTTGACGCCCACCTCCATGGCCTTGAGCAGCCAGCGCAGGTGCTGCTCGATGTAGTCGATGCGCGGCTGGTCGTCCACAAAACCGTCCTTGTAGGGGTCCTTGTAGCCCATGCCGTTTTCGGTGATGAAGATCTGCTTGTAGTTGGGGTAGCGCTGCTTAATGTAGACGAGCAGATCGAACAGACCCTCGGGATAGATGATCCAGTCCCAGTCGGTGGTGGGGATGCCGGGCTTGTTCACATGCTCACCAATACCCTTAACGCGCCAGCGGCCGGTGCCCTTCTCGCCCGTACCGTTGTGGTGCAGGTCGTTCTCTCCATCGTAAGCCCTGAGGAAGCGGCACTGGTAGTTGTTGACACCCAGGTAATCGTTGTAGAGCGCAGCCTCGCGCATGATTTCCAGATCCTCGTCCAGGATCTCGATGGCGCCGCCCGAGACGGCAGCCAGGCGGTTGGCGCACTCGAGGGTGTCGGGAGCATAGTCCCCGCGGAAGGTGGCGTCGAGCAAGAACTGGTTCTGCAGCACGTGCTCGTTGTTGGCGGCCTTGATGTCGGCGGGGTCGTTCTCGTTGAGCGGATACTTAAACTCCAGCGATTGAATGACGCCGATCTTGCCCTTAAAACCGCCGTTGTGGAAGGCCAGCACGGCCTTGGCGTGGGCGAGCATCATGTTGTGCTCGCACTGGAAGGCCTCGGCCAGGTGCGCCTTGACGCCGCCGGGGAAGGTACCCTCGATGTAGGTGTTGGAGGCGTCGGCCCAGATCTCGTTAAAGGTGAACCAGTAGGTCACCTGGTCGGCGTACTCCTTAAAGCAGAAGGTGGCAAAGTCCACAAAGGCATCGATGGTCTCGCGGTTGAGGAAGTCGCCCTTCTCAAAGAGGGGAAGCGGCGTGTCAAAGTGATGCAGCGTGACGAACGGCTCAACATGGTGCTTATGGCACTCGGCGAAGAGATCGTGGTAGAACTGGACGCCCTCGGGGTTGATTTCGCCGGTGCCGTTGGGGAAGATGCGGCTCCAGGCAATGGAGAGGCGAATGCCGTTGATACCGAACTCCTCGCACAGCTCCAAGTCGACAGGGTACTGGTTGTAGAAGTCCGAAGCGGGATCGGGGGAGAAACGGCCTTGGGCTTCCAGAAAGTCGTCCCAGGCAACCTTGCCCTTACCGTGAGTGCGGGTCTCGCCCTCTACCTGGTAGGCAGCAGTGGCGCCGCCAAAGACAAAGTCCTCGGGAAACTGCGCAGGCGGATTGGTGACGCTAGCAGGATTAACGGACATGATGATCCAATCGTCTAAATCGAAGGGCCAGCCGGTCTTGGATGGTCGGCTGGCCCTGAGCGTTACTTACTTCGATAGCTGCTCGGAGACGAAGGCGAGGGACTTGTCGCCGTTCTGGGAGAGCTCGATGTACTGCTTACCACGGCAGGCGACGCACTTGTTGCCCACACGCTCGCAGTCCTTCTGCAGGTCGGCCAGGTAGCTGGCAGCCTGCGGGGCCAGGACGACCAGGTCAAAGTCGGGGAGCATGTCCACGTGGTTGCCATAGGCATCGGCAGCGGTCTCAAGATCGATGCCGCGCTCCTTGGCGGCCTTGGCCAGCGCGTTGGCGAGCAGGCCCGAGGTGCCTCCGCCCTGGCAGAGCACGAGTACGCGCTTGCCGTTGAGGTCGCTGGCGGCCGTAGCCTCGGTAGCGGCAGCAGCGGGGGCGGCGTCGGCCTTCACGGCCTCGGCAGCAGCGCCGGCGGCAACGCTCTTGGCGTCAGCCTTGCCCTGGAAGGCGTCGTTGAGCTTGGCGGCCTTCTCAGCGTTCTTGGCGGCGAGCTCCTCCTGGGAGATCTCGGCCTCCTCGGTGCACTTCTGGGCGTCATAGGCACGGAAGAACGGGTAGTACAGGGCAAAGTCGACAACCAGGATAAGGGCGAGCATCACAAAGGCGAGCGGCTGGAAGCCCAGGCCCATGATGGTGCCGATGGGGCCGGGGACGGTCCAGGGCAGGGTGTACATAAAGCCGTTCATGCCCAAGAAGTCGATAAAGATCTTGAGGATCCAGATGTTGGCGATCGGGGCAAAGACAAACGGGACAAAGAAGACGGGGTTGAGCACGATGGGCGCGGCGAACAGCAGCGGCTCGTTGACAGCGAAGCAGACGGGAACGATGGCGGCCTTACCGACGGCGCGCATCTCCTGGGACTTGGCCAGGAAGCAGAACATAAAGACCAGGACAAGCGTGGCGCCGGTGCCGCCCATGCAGACGACGAAGTACTGGGCACCCTGGGTCAGGACAGCGGAAGCGTGCTGGCCGGCCTGGAACGCAGCCAGGTTGTCGGTCATGTTGGCAACGAGGGCGGCGGCGATGGCGGGCTCGACGATCGAGGGACCGTGGACGCCGACGAACCAGAACAGGCTCATGGCGCCGTAGATCACAGCGAGACCGATATAGCCGTCGGCAGCGGTGAACAGGGGCTGGAACACCTGGATGACGCCCTGGGCAAAGCAGAAGCCAAAGGCAGCGCGGAAGACGATGTCAAAGACCCAAAAGACGGTGATGCAGACGGAGAAGGGGATGATGTCCTTAAAGGTCTGCGAGATGTTGGGCGGAACCTGCTCGGGCATCTTGACGGTGATGTTGCGCTTAATGAAGAACTTGTAGATGATGCCGGTCACAAACGCAGCGATAAAGGCGGTCAGCAGGCCTTTGGAACCAAGGTAGGTGGTGTTGAAGCCGCTGGCAGCGTCCGTGGCGATCGTGTCGCTCGAAAGGAGCAAGAAGCCGATGATGGCCGCGCACATGCACGAGATGAAGTTGATCTGGTTGTTCTTGGGCAGATCGCGGTTCTGAGCGTCGGCGAAGTGCTTGGCCGTGGTGGCAGCGCAGGCGATGGCCAGGATACCCATGGAGTAGTTGTAGCACTTCCACAGGGCGTTGTTGATGTCATCGGGCCAGTAGAAACCCCAGATGTTGGGGACCGAGGCTACCAGGCAGAAGATGGACGAGAAGATGATGATGGGGATGACGGAGATAAAGCCGTCGCGAATCGCCTTGAGGTACTTGTTGCGGGCGATCGCGTTGAAAAAGGGCTGGCCCTTTTCGATGATGGCGATAAGTTGCTCCATGCAATGCTCCTAAGAGTCGGTGGGTTAACAACGATGGTAGCTTTTGGCGTTCGGTTGCCAAAATGTTGACGTTGCCATTTTGTGACACAAAATAAGACGCGAACCGATGGTCCCTGTGCCTGCGAACCGTCGATTCCTTGCGCGTAAACGTTTGAGCCGCCCGGTGGCTCTGTGTTTGCACAATGGCAACGTTAACATTTGGGCGACAAAAGCCGTTCGGGGAAGCAAAAATGTCGGTGAACGGTAGGTTTTGGGTGGTGAGCGTATGGTGGGGGAGGCGTTGGATATACTTGAAGACGTTTCATTTGACTGCGCAGGATGCCACCAATGGCATCGTTGACATAGAAAGATCGACCTATGGCCGCTGTTAAAAAATCGGTATCCGTTAAGGATGTGGCGCGTCTCGCGGGCGTCTCGGAGCAGACAGTCTCGCGCACCGTCCACGATTCGCCCAGCGTACGCCCTGAGACCAAGGAGCGCGTGCGTGCCGCCATGCGCGAGCTGGGGTATCGCCCCAATTTTGCCGGTCGATCGCTGCGCCGTGGCAAGTTTAAGACCGTCGGCGTCGCCATGTTCAACATTACCGGTACCGGCAACCTCGACCGTATGGAGGGCTTTGCCGCCGCCGCCGATAAGCACGGCTACGCCATCACCCTCACTAAAGTAGATGGACATCCCTATACCCTCGAGAGCGCATCGTCGCGCATGAGCGCGCTGCCGGTAGACGGCGTGGTCGTGATCATGAATCGCATGCCGGCGGACTTTGGCACCTTCGAGCCGCTGCCCGGTATGCAGACGGTGCTCGTTACGATGTTGGAGCACCCGCTGTGCTCTACGGTCGATAACGACCAGTTCGATTGCTCGCGCCAGGTGGTCGAGTACTTGCTGGGGCAGGGGCACAAGACCGTGCACTTTATCTCGTGCCCCGAGCGCTCGCTTTCGGGCATGCAGCGCGAGGAAGGCTGGCGCGAGACATTGCGCGCACATGGTATTGAGCTGCCGCGACTCATCCGTGGCGATTGGACGGCGCAGAGCGGATATGCCGCAGGCCAGGCTCTGGCGGACGATCCGACCTGTACTGCCATCTATGCCTCCAACGACGCCATGGCCTACGGCTGCATTCGCGGGCTCGAGTCGCGCGGAAGGCGTGTGCCCGAGGACGTGAGCGTGGTGGGTGTTGATGACAGCCTGGGCGATATCGTGCCCGACCGTCGCCTGACCACCGTGCGCTTTGACAACAGGCGTGTCGGCATGTGGGCAGTCGATAAGATCGCCGGTGCCGAGGGGGGTGCGTCTGGCGTGGAGCACATGCTGATCCCCGGCGTGCTCGTAGAGGGCGATACGGTGCGCGATTTGCGCTAGGGCGCGGTCCTGTTTGGGTTTCCGTTAATCATGTTTGATATTGTTCGAAATGGTTTGGAAACCGTTCACGGGTGAAAATTGACCGTTCATAGCTTGAAATTATGTTTTGCGTTGTTCTTTTTTGTTTGAATGTTAATGTTTCTGCCATACAGAACGCAGCGCGTATGCCCGGACGCGATGCTCTCCATTGGTTCATATGTGAAAGGAACGCAATATGGCAACCAAAGAAGAAATCTCGATGGTTGGATTCGAGATCGTCGCATACGCGGGTGACGCCCAGACTGATCTGCTTGCAGCGCTCGATGCTGCTCGCGAGGGTGATTTTGAGAAGGCCGAACAGCTGCACAAGGATGCGAGCGATGCACTCATTGGCGCCCACGACACGCAGACCAAGCTGCTTTCGCAGGAGGCCGGCGGCGGCGAGATGGAGATGACCTTCATCATGGCCCACGCTCAGGACACCCTCATGACCACCATGATCCTGGAGAAGCAGACCCGCTTTACCATCGATGCCTACAAGCGCATCGCCGAGCTCGAGGCCAAGCTCGCCTAACGAGCCCTCACAACCAAGTCCCCTTCCAAAAGCTCTGCCGCAAACTCGCGACAGGGCTTTTTCTGTTTACCCGGCACTTGGGGACGTTCCTTATCTGCCGGCAGTTTGGGACACTCCTTTAGTCATTGGGGACGTTCTTAAACGACTAGTCGTTGGGGACAGTCTTGAGGTGCTCTGCCGCCCTTCCGTTCGGTTTTTCGCTGGATGGGTATACTTCCTTTCGCATTAAACGCCGGACTGAGGAGGTATCCAAATGCCGGATAACGGGTCAATACAAAAAAGAGACGCGCACGAGGTGGCTCATGGGCGTTCTGTCCAGATAACCGAGCACACGACGGTAACCGAGCTGCAGCCCAGCCTGTCCGATGTCGTGTGCGCAAACAAAAAGCTGCAGATTGGCTTTATCGTTGCGCTCGTGGTGCTGGCGTTGCTGTCGGGATTTGTCGCACGCCCACATTTTGCCGATACCAAGACTTGGGACTCCACCATCGAGGTCATCGACCAAAAGAAAGGCAACGTACTGGCGCTCACGACCTCGTGCGTGGCGCTGTCTGCGGGCATTACCGCGCTGCCTGGAGATACGGGAACGCCGGTTGCCGAGCAGCTCGCACAGCTTTCAGGCAACCTCGGTATCGTGCTTGCCGTGCTCTACCTCGAGAAATATCTGCTGACCATTTTGTGGTCGGTGGGTCTAGGTATCCTGATCCCGTTTGCGCTGGTGCTCTTTGCAGTCTCACTTGGTGTTCACGGGCGCTGGAGCACGAGCGCCGTCCTGCGGCGCGTGGCGACGCGCGTGCTGGTGGTTGCCATGATCGGCATGGCGTTGGTGCCCGCAAGCGTATGGGTGTCGCAAAAAGTGGACGAAACGTATCGAGTGAGCATCGAGCAGGCAGAGCAAAAGGCGGCCGACGCTGCGGATGCGGCGGATAGCGATGGCTCAAAAACAAGCAAGAAAAAGTCTGATTCCACAGAGTCCAAGAACGTGCTTGAGCAGCTTGCCGACGGTGCCTCGGGACTCGTCACGTCGGTGACCAGCGGGGCCAAGCAGATGACCGACGAGATCGTGCAACAGGTAACCGATCTCATCGAAGGCGTCATCGTGATGATTGTGACCTCGTGCGTTATCCCGTTGCTAGTGCTCGCGGCATTTCTGTGGCTGGGGCACACGCTGCTGGGGATCGATATATCCGGCCCGGCGAACTATTTGTCCGGCCGTTTTCTGGGCGCCCCGTCCAAGCACGCCAAAAAGGGCGGGCTGTCCGAGTAGTTAAAGTAGCTGTATTTGCTGGAGCATACCGCTGAAGGGCGGCCGAGATGTGTTCTCGGTCGCCCTTTTCATTTACTGAATACGTGGCAGGTCGGGCTTTCGTCGAGCCCAAACGGTCAACATTCATCCGCGAACGGCAGCTGTTCAAAAAAGAACAAAGATAAACAAATAGTTGTTGCAGTCTATGTTCGAATATGTTCAAATTAACATGAACAGTGAAGAACCGCACATTCAGATGCCCGGACCTGAACGCGATTCAACACTTCCAAACAGAAACTACGCGCCTGCGTATCTCTCAAGGAGGATGTCATGAGGGTTGTAATCGCTTCCGATGCCGACGGTATGTCGATGAAGGAGTCCATCAAGGAGATGCTCATCGCTGACGGCCACGAGGTCGTCGACTATTCCGAGACCCCTGCCGCGGACTTTGTCGATTCCGCCACCGCCGTTGCCAAGGACCTGTTGGAGCACAAGGATTCCCAGGGCTTTGCATTCGATAAGTACGGCGTCGGCTCCTATATGGCTGCCGTCAAGATCAAGGGCATGGTCGTCGCCAACATTTCCGACGAGCGTTCCGCCTACATGACCCGCGAGCACAACGGCTCGCGCATGGTCACCATGGGCCCGGGCGTTGTGGGTGCCGAGGTCGCTAAGAAGATCGCCCGCGAGTTCCTGCGCGCCCAGTACGCCGGCGGTCGTCACCAGATCCGTGTCGACATGCTCAACAAGATGGCCTAACGAGAGCCACCGAGAACTCGAACTTCTACCTCAACTTGTGAATTCAGACGAAAGGACGTTCTGATGAAGAAGACCATCGCAATCGGTTGCGACCATATCGTTACGGACGAGAAGATCTATCTGGCCGACCGCCTGGAGCAGGCTGGCTACAAGGTGCTCGACTGCGGCACCTACAGCCACACCCGTACGCACTATCCCATCTACGGCAAGGCCGTGGGCGAGGCCGTTGCCAGCGGCAAGGCCGACTTTGGCGTGGCCCTGTGCGGCACCGGCATCGGCATCACCAACGCCGTCAACAAGGTTCCCGGCGCCCGCTGCGCCCTGGTTCGCGACATGACCTCTGCCCTGTATGCCCGTCGTGAGCTCAACGCCAACATCGTGGGCTTTGGCGGCAAGATCACCGGCGAGTTCCTGATGGCCGATATCATGCTTGCTTTCCTGGAGGAGCCCTACGACAAGACTCCCGAGCACGATGCTCTGATTGCCAAGATCGATGCCTGCAATAAGGCCGACGCCGAGGCTCAGGCTGACCCGCACTTCTTTGACGAGTTCCTCGAGAAGTGGGACCGCGGCGAATACCATGATTAGCGGGTATCCGGCGTAATTAACTAGTCCGTTGACGGCTCGCGTTTCTGTGAGGGGGCGCGGGCCGGTTTTCTAAACAGGAGTCCAACATGATTCTGACCGTAACCATGAACCCGTCGATTGATACGCGCTATCAGCTCGACAAGCTGATCATCGACGATGTTAACCGTGTGACGCCCGAAAAGACCGCTGGCGGCAAGGGCCTCAACGTGAGCCGTGTGCTGCTGCAGCTGGGCGACGACGTGCTCGCGACCGGTCTGCTTGGCGGCCACATGGGTGCCTATATGGCCGAGCTTATGGATGCCGACGGCGTCAAGAACGACTTTGTGCCCATCGCCGGTGAGACGCGCATTTGCCTGAATATTCTGCACGAGGGCAATCAGACCGAGCTGCTGGAGAGCGGCCCGCAGATCGCTCCGGCCGAGCTTGAGGCCTTTACGGCCAAGTTCGCCGAGCTTGCAGCGAAGGCGGACGTTGTGACGCTTTCGGGCTCGCTGCCGCGTGGCGTCGATGCCGGCTACTATGCCGAGCTCGTCAAGATTGCCGAGGAGGCGGGCGCCAAGGTGCTGCTCGACACCTCGGGTGCATCGCTGGAGGCCGCGCTGGAGTCCGACGCCAAGCCCGAGCTTGTGAAGCCCAACCTGACCGAGATTAACGGCCTGCTGGGTACGTCCTTTACGACCGATGATGTCGATGCCCTGCGCGAGGCGCTTGCCGCCGACGAGCGCTTTGCTGACATTCCCTGGGTCGTCGTCTCGATGGGCGCCGCTGGTTCGGTGGGCTTCCACGAGGGCCGCGCGTTCCGCGTCAAGACGCCCGCGATTGCCGCCGTGAACGCGACGGGTTCCGGCGACTCGACCATCGCCGGCTTTGCGCATGCCATTGCTGCCGGCGCCGACGATGTCACCGTGCTCAAGACCGCCAATACCTGCGGTAAACTTAACGCAATGGACCCCAAGACCGGCCACCTGGTCATGGATTGCTGGGACGAGGTCTACAGCAGCGTCGAAGTAGCTGAGCTGTAGGGGCACTCATTGGGGACGTACTTAAATGAGTGCCCGCAAAGCGAGAGTGGATAATCTCCCGTTTCTGGCCTGTTTGGGGGTGCGGAGTGGGAGATTATCCACTCTCGTCATTTTTGCGGCACTTAGGGACGTTCCTTTTGTGCCGGCACCCGGGGACACTCCTTGCACCATCAGCTTGATCTTGCACCATGATTCCTCCGTTCTATTGGATCGTCTGGCGTGTCAGCTCGTTCAGAATCGAAGTCAAATACTTTTCCTGGAAAGTGAACGAGTAAAAACGGACCCCTGGAACATCAACACTTTTCGGACGTCGTTTCCTGCGGTTTCGTCACAATTTTCCTGCGGTTTTGGCGTCGAAAAATGCGGTTGTTCCGGGGGTGCAGATTAGGTCGTTCACTTCCCGGGAAAAGTATTTGACTTCGATTTGCGTGAGGGATGCGAGATGCCCTGAGGTGGTCGTTGGGAACGTTCTTAAACGGCTAGTCAAACAAGAACGTCCCCAACGACTACTAGTTGTGCTCGGTCTGATGCGACTCTTTCTCTTCTTCCTTAATTTCCCAGTGGATAAGGAAGGTAAGTGCGGCGCGCAGGGCGATGATGCCGCCGACGGTTGCGATTTCGTGCCAGTCGCGCACGATGACGGTGCGGAGGATCTCGCTTCCCAGCTTAAATTCCAGACCCATTGCCAGGCCTTTGGCTAACGTGAGCTTGGTGGCGGGGGAGCGCTTAAGATAGAGCTGGAATCCGCGCAGGCCGGAATAGATGATGATTCCGACGCCGATGAATTCGAAAAGCAGGATGGCAATCTCGACGATTCGTTCCATGAGCGTGTCGAGTACGAGAAGAATATCAGCCATACCTGCCGTCCTTCCGCCTGTTTACATAATGGCTCAATCATACCCTGACAATGCGGCAGATAGGGACGTTCCTTTTCTGTCGGCACCTGGGGACACTCCTAATTGGTGTAAAGCAACCTGTCCCCCTTGCACCAAAAACCGCGCCCGTCGGCGATACTGCCGGTGGGCGCGGTTGTCGTGAAGGCGCTATTTGTTGAGCGTAAGCGTTGGAGCCCGAATGCTACAGCGAATCGATAAAGCGCTGCTGGGCGGCGCGTCCGGCCTCGTCCCACTTAAAGACGCCGGCGTTGTCGAGCACATGGCCAAACACCACGCCGACCTCCTCGTGCAGGATGTCGATGGCGTTGTCCGCCGTAAGCTCGTCGGCGCGGCGAGCAAAGACATCCTCGGCCCATGCGGCGTGGCTACGGCAAAGGTCGTCGCCCTCGAGCGCGCCGGCAAGGTCGTAGCTGGCATCGGCCTTGGCCGCCAGCAGGTGCTCGCGGACCGCGCCGAGTTCGGGAACCAGGCGCGGCGGCAAAATGGCCAGGCCCATGACCTCGATCAGGCCGATGTTCTCCTTCTTAATGTGGTGATACTCGGCATGCGGGTGGAACACGCCCAGCGGATGCTCGTCGGTCGTGATGTTGCAGCGAAGCGCCAGGTAGGCCTCGTAGATCTCGCCACCGGCATTGCCGCGGGAGTCGACGCGGCGGATGACGGGCGTCACGGTGTTGTGCGCCACGCCATCGGCTGTGCGTGCGATGACGCCCACCGACTCATCGGTCCACTCGCGCCAGGCGAGGATAATCTTCTCGGCGGCATCGAGCAGCTGGGCGCGGTCGTGCGAGCGCAGGCGCAGCACCGAGAGCGGCCACTGCAGCACGGTGCCGCTGACCTGGTTAAAACCGGGCACGCTAAACTGCGAGACCTCGGCGGCGTGCATCATGGGGAACTCGTGCGCGCCACCCTGGAAGTGGTCGTGCGACAGAATCGAGCCGCCCACGATAGGCAGGTCGGCGTTGGAGCCGATGAAGTAATGCGGGAACAGGTCCACAAAGTCGAGCAGGCAGGTCAGGCCCTTGCGGTCGACGTGCATCGGACGATGCTCGGAGCTCATGGCAATGCAGTGCTCGTTAAAGTATGCGTACGGGCTGTACTGGAAGCCCCAGCGCTCGCCATTGAGCGAGATGGGGATAATGCGCAGGTTCTGGCGTGCAGGATGAGCGCCGCCCTCGGCTGCGGCGGAGCGTCCGGGGTAGCCCTCGTTCTCGATGCACAGCTGACAGGCGGGATACTTCTCGCCTGTGTTCTTTGCGGCGCCGGCTGCGGCAATGTCACGCGGGTCCTTCTCGGGCTTGGACAGGTTGATGGTGATCTCGAGGTCGCCCCAGTTGGTGGGGGTACTCCATTTGATGTTGCGCGCGATGGCAGCGCGGCGCACGTAGCCGGCATCGCAGCACAGGCCGTAGAACCAGTCGGTCGCGGCGCGGGGTTCGTTGACGCCCATACGCCCATTGAACTCCTCGTTTACAACCGAAGGCCTCGGCATGAGCGCACCCATGATGCGCATGGCGATGCGGTCGCGGCCTGACGTCGTGTCCTCGACAGCACCATTGGCAACGGCGGCCTCGGAAAGCGCGGCGAGCGTGCCCTCCAGATCAAAGTCGGGAAGGGTATCGGGGTGCAAAAGCGAAATCTTCTCGGTCTTGAGCGCCCAAGCCATGTCGAGTGCGGGGCCCGTGGCGCCGATGCACTCCAAAATGGTGTTGTATGCCCAGATGCGATCGTCCTGGCCGATCATCGATCGGTGGATAGCGTACTCGATCAGGTTTTGCGCGGCCTCGCGCACGTCAGTCATTACAGCCATGCCGCGTAAGCCCCCTTGTCAGAGATGGCGTAGTGACGGGCAGAGCCCTCGCCCAGCCAGCCGTTCATCTTGGCGATGAAGGTGTCGACCAGATCGAGCGGCACGAAGGCCTGAATGGTGCCGCCAAAGCCGCCGCCGTGGATACGGACGGCGCCGCGGCCGTCGAGTACGTGCTCGGCCAGCGCCAGGGCATACATGGAAGGCTGCTCGGAACCCAGTTTGGCAACGACATTTTGCAGGTACATGGCGGAGCTGGCGCCGGACTCGCGCGTCAGGACTAGGAACTGGTCAATGTCGCCGGCGTTCAGAGCTGTCCAGCGCTTGTCGACCAGACCGTTCTCGTACCAGTAGTGAACGGCGCGTAGGCAGGCGCGGTCGCCCAGCTTGGCACGCAGCTCGGGGAGCTTGGCGTCAAAGTCGGCAACGTTGACTTCGCACAGGCGTGCCTTGCCAAACTCGGCAGCGACGTCTTGCATCTCGCGCGGAACGGCAGCGTAGTCATCGGTGGCTGCCACGTGGTCGGCGCCGACCTTAACGAGCACGAGCGCATAGCCGTGATCCTCAAAGTTGAGTTCGAGCTTCTGGGTTTTAGGCTGAGCCTGGTCCTCAAAGTCCATGTAGGCGAGGCCGCCCAGGCACACAGCGGCTTGGTCCATCAGACCGCAGGGCTTGCCGTAGTAGTTGTTCTCGGTGCGCTGGCTCATCTGAGCGAGCGTGACGGGCTCAATGGCGGGCGCGCCCCAGAGCGTTTCCATGACACGGCCGTACGCGGCCTCGACGGCGGCAGAGCTGGAAAGACCGCCGCCCGAGGGGACGGAGCAGGTGAAGGCGAAGTCGAAGCCCTGGGGCTCAACGCCTAGCGCAGCGATTTCGTGGGCCATGCCGCGGACGAGGCTTGCAGACGTGCCCTTCTCGGACTCCTGAACATCCAGCGTGTCGAGCGTGATCTCAAACGTGGGGTAGCCCTCGTCGGCAACGCGGACCTTGTTGGAATCGGTTGCCACGGCGATGCCGTCAACAGCGACATCGAGCGAGCCGGCGATAACGTGGCCACCCTCGTGGTCGGTGTGGTTGCCACTGATCTCGGAGCGGCCGGGCGCGTGCACATAGAGCACCTGGCGATCGCCGATGGGGCCAAACTCCTCCTCGAACAGCTTGGTGAGCGTGGCGAATGTCTTTTCGTCGGGGGTGGTCATGAGGGTCCTTTCCTTGGCGCATACTGACGAGTTTTCCGTCGTAGTGAGTACGTTAACAATCTGAAGGAACGTGAACTTAGCATCTACGATGGCGCACGTTACGGGCTATGTTAACGTACTCATAACACAACACGTATCACTTTTTGAGAATCTGGTAATCGGTAGAAATTCAGCCGTGAACGGTATTGCCGTATGGACTTATAGAGCAGAAGAGTTGCGGATTGAAAAAGTAGAGTACGTTAACATGCGTCCGACGATAGCGGGCCTCGGCGCGGGGTGTATTTCTGCCCGGGCCGGCATGCACGCTATTCAGATCTCGCAAGGGTGAAGGTGATCCTGTGGCAAGGCGCCCGTCCAACGATACAGGTACGCGTCCGGTCTCCATGGCCGACGTCGCCCGCGCTGCTGGCGTTTCGCAGCAGACGGTTTCGCGCGTCGCCAACGGCCTCCCTAACGTCAACGAGCAGACGCGCCAGCGCGTGCAGGCCGCTATGCAAGAGCTCGGCTTTCGTCCGAGTTATGCCGGTCGCTCGCTGCGCGACGGCCGCTACCATTCGGTCGGTCTGTGCGTCAACGATGTCACCAAGTTTGGCAACCTCTCAATGATCGACGGGATCGCCAGCGCTGCTCGCGAGCATAATTGCGCCATCACGCTGGTCGAGATGTCCAAGACCGAGGAGTTTTCGCTTGCCGAGGCCACGCGTCGTATGGCTGCGCTGCCCGTGGACGGCATCATTATCGGCATGAGTCGCATGGCGCCCGATTTTGAGACGTTTGATCCACTGCCGGGCATTGGCACGGTCATCGTTACCATGTATGCGCATCCGCGCGTGACCACAGTCGATTCCGACCATTACGGCTGCTCGCTGTTGCTTATGGACCATCTGTTTGAGCTGGGGCACGAGCAGATTCGCTATATTGGCGGCCCGTCGTTCTCGGTCGACGAGCAATTTCGTCGCGCCGGTTGGCAGGATGCGCTCGAGCGTAAACACATCGAGCCGGCAGAGCCGCTCGAGGGCGATTGGTCTGCCAACAGCGGTTACGAGGCCGGCAGGTACCTGGCTGAGCACGACCGCACCATGACGGCGATCTATGCGGCAAACGACCAGATGGCAAACGGTGCCATCGCCGCGCTGCGCGACAGCGGCTTGCGCGTGCCCGAGGACGTGAGCGTGGTGGGCGTCGATGATTCGCTCGATGATTTTGTAGCACACAACGAGCTCACGACCGTGCGATTCGATCTACATCAGCGCGGGCGCGAGGTATTCGAGCATGCGGTTCCCGAGGCGGGTGCGGCGGACAAAACCGTTGCCATTCGTATTCCCGGCCAGCTTATCGTTCGACATAGTACGGCGGCACCGCGCGCATAGTTTGTGCTGATAAACGGCGAATTATCGCATTTCAATAACAATCGGTAAGGATACCGGCAGATAGCTGTTGGGATGCAGCCGAGTGCTATGATAGACGGGCTCTTTTGTCTATCTAGGAGGCTTTGCCTGATGGAGATCACCAAGGATATCCGCTACGTTGGCGTCGACGATCACGACATTGACCTGTTCGAGGGCCAGTACGACGTGTCCGAGAACGGTATGGCATACAACAGCTACGTTATCTTGGGCGAAAAGATCGCTGTCGCCGATTCGGTCGACGCTGGCTTTGTTGACGAGTGGCTCGGCAACATCGAGGCCGTGCTCGATGGCCGTACGCCCGACTACCTGGTCGTCCATCACATGGAGCCCGATCACTCCGCCGGCATTGCCGCCTTTATGGAGCGCTATCCCCAGGCCCAGATCGTGGCAAGCATGGGTGCCTTCCGCATGATGGTCAACTTCTTTGGCACCGATTATCCGGAGCGCAAGATGGTCGTCAAAGAAGGCGACGTGCTCGACCTGGGTGGCCACAGCCTAACGTTTGTCGGCGCCCCCAACGTGCATTGGCCCGAGGTGCTCTTCTCCTATGAGGCTACCGACAAGGTACTCTTTAGTGCCGACGGCTTTGGCAAGTTTGGCGCTAACGACATCGAGGATCCCGAGGGTTGGGCTTGCGAGGCTCGCCGCTACTACTTCGGCATCGTTGGTAAGTTCGGCAAGTTCGTGCAGGCCGTGCTCAAGAAGGCCGCGGATCTGGACATCCAGGTTATCTGTCCGCTCCATGGCCCCGTGCTGACCGAGAACCTGGGCTACTACCTTGACACCTACAACACCTGGTCGAGCTATCAGCCCGAGGACGAGGGCATCACCATTGCCTATGCGAGCGTCTACGGCCATCTGAAGGCCGCCGTTGAGGAGCTCGCCGCAGCGCTCGAGGCTCGCGGCCAGAAGGTCTCCGTCTTTGACCTGGCTCGCGACGACATGGCCGAGGCCGTTGAGGATGCGTTCCGCTATGACCGCCTGGTGCTCGCCTCCATTACCTATCAGGGCGAGATCTTCCCGTTCATGAGCACCTTTATCCACACGCTTGCCGAGCACGCCTATCAGAACCGTACGGTGGCGCTCGTTGAGGCCGGCTCCTGGGCGCCCACCGCTGCCAAGGTTATGACCAAGGAGCTCGAGGGCATGAAGGACATCACCCTGGCGCAGAACAAGGTGACCGTGCTGGGCTCGCTCAACGACGCCTCGCGCGCTCAGATCGAGGCCCTCGCCGACGAGCTTTCCAAGTAGCGATACGTTCACTTTTGACGCTCAACCATCACAACCACCACAAAGGGGACAGGCACCTTTGTGGTGGTTTTTGTTTACGCGCTGGCGATGATGAGGTTTGGACGCTCGTCGTTGGCAATTTCGGCGATTGAGGTGGCGACGGCATGGTCGGGGTCGCAATCCATCACGATGGCGCCGACATCGACAAGCTCGGCAAAGCGGTACATGCCACGTCCGTTGACCTTACTGGCGTCCATGAGGGCGACACTTTGGCGGGTGGCACCGACCATAGCCGCTTTGGTCTCGGCCATCTGCGGAAAGTCGGTCGTAAAGCCGCAGCCGGGAACAAAGGCGCCGGGGCACATGACGGCAAGGTCGGCGTGGACCATTTGGAGCGCCTGCATGGTAAGTGGGCCGTACAGATAGCGATGACCTTTACGCAGTGCCCCGCCCAGCATGACGACATCGACTGAGGGCATGCTCTCGTCGATGTAATCGGCAATGGTAATGTCGGCCGTGATAACGGTGATGCCATCGCGCTGGTCGAGGAGCCGGACAAACTCGAGCGCGGTGGTGCCCGAGTCGACGAGCAGCGTGTCGCCGTCATTGACGAGCTCGATGGCGCTTTGCGCGATGGCCTGCTTGGCAGCGACATTGACATTGATGCGGCGATCCTGGGTGGAGACGGTTAGACGTTTGTGGAGCGACACAGCGCCGCCATGTGTGCGGCGCAGCTTTCCTGCTTCGGCGAGCGCGTCCAGGTCGGCGCGGGCGGTGACGGAGGACACGCCAAAGGTCTGGGCGATTTCTGCTACCTGCACCGAGGCGTTATGCTCAAGCATCTCCATGATGGCGGCACGACGCTCATCGGCGAAGGCTCGGGTTGTTACATGGGCCATAGCTGCTCCATCCTTAACTGAAATTTGCAGGAATTGTGTTGAGTCTATTTTCGTTCATTTTCTTTTTAAGTAAGAAAACGCCTTTCGATTACTTACTTTTTCTATAAAAGAAAGACGCTTAATGCCCAAAATTCAATATCGAACACGTCCGCTCGGCTCCAATTCCTTCCGTTTGCTTTTCAAAAATGACTGTATTGACATGCATGGGCTCAATATCTCGCACATACAAAGCTGCTGAATTTCATACAATGAGCGCAGCAAAACGCAAGGTAAAACGCCTTGTGAACAACTACGCCCGATGTCCAGATGCGGGCGAGGGAGAGGAGCAAACGCTCATGGCACTTGTTACCACCGAAAAGATGCTCAAGGACGCTCAGGCCGGCCACTACGCCGTCGGTGCGTTCAACGTCGAGAACCTCGAGTTTGTTATGGCCGTTCTGGCTGCTGCCGAGGAGACCAAGTCCCCCGTCATCATGCAGACCACCCCGGGCACCATCAAGACCGCTGGTCTGGACTACTTCTACGGCATGGTCAAGGCTGCCGCCGAGCGCGCTTCCGTGCCCGTCGCTCTGCACCTCGATCACGGCGATGGCTATGACCGCTGCATGCAGGCTTTCCGCACTGGCTACACCTCTGTCATGATCGACGGTTCGCACGAGTCCTTCGAGGACAACATTGCCCTAACCAAGTCCGTCGCCGACGCTGGCCGCGCCATGGGCGTGCCCGTCGAGGCCGAGCTCGGCAAGGTTGGCGGCAAGGAGGACGACGGTCCCGCGGTTGAGGGCGAGAGCCCCTACACCGATCCTGCCGAGGCCAAGGAGTTTGTTGAGCGCACCGGCTGCACCTCGCTGGCCATTGGCGTTGGCACCAGCCACGGCGTGTACACGAGCGATCCTCACATCGAGCAGTCCGTGGTCAAGGCCATTCGCGACGCCGTCGACGTGCCGCTGGTCCTGCACGGCACCTCCGGTGTGCCCGATGAGCAGGTTGCCGAGGCTGTGAAGAACGGCATCTGCAAGGTCAACTACGCCACCGAGCTGCGTCAGGCCTACACCAAGGGCTTCATGGCTTACATGGCCGAGAACCCCGCCTGCTTCGATCCCAAGAAGCCGGCCAAGGAGGGCATGCGCGAGATCACCGAGCTGGTTAAGATCCGCATGACCAACCTCAACTCTGTGGGCAAAGCAGAGTAACAGCAAGGGTACTCCGACTCGCTACATATCCCGGGGAGGGACGAGGACTTAGTTCCCCAATCGTCCTCGGGCATGCAAAAAGCCTCGCTGCGCACTTCGTGCGGCGAGGCTTTTTGCCCCCTGCGGAAAGATTGGGGAACTAAGCCCTCGTCCCTCCCAGGTTGACCTACTCGAGGTCGTCGCCCTTGTGGCGTTAGGGCGGAAAATAATAAGAAGCCTTCGCGCTGCGGAATGATTTTGGAAACTAAGTACGGGGACCCGCCCAAGCCGTTCTGCTCAATCGCCCTTGTGGTGTTGGGACTGAAAGGGTGGGACGCGTGGGTTATTTGGTTGTTAGGGTTAGTAGGTCGTTGGGGGTTTTGAGGTTGTAGGTGGCGTTTGGGATATCTTGGTGTGATCCCCATGCTGCTCGGGCAAAACTGACCCCTGCTGAAGTTGCGCACTGTTCGTCGTAGACGGTGTCGCCAACGTAGACGACGTTGCCAGGATTCGCGCCCGCACGTCGGAGATATTCGAGCATGGGTGCGGGTGCGGGTTTATGTTCGGTTGTGTCTTCGACAAGGATGATGTGCTCAAAATACTTATCGAAACCAAGGGGTGCAATTTCTTTTGCGTATTCGTCGCGCGCACGTGAGGAGACGATGCCAAGTTTGCAGCCGCTATCGGCGAGTGTTGCGATGACTTCAAGCAAACCTGGAAACACGCTGATGGTGCTTTTAAAGCTGGCGGCAACTTGGCACCAGCGATCCAACGTTGCCTGCGAGTAGATCCCAAGTTTCTCAAGGGCATCCTTGCCGGGTATGCCGAGGGCAAAGTCAAGCTCGTGTCGGGGAAGCGTTTTGCTGGTCTCTTCTTGGACAATCTGGACAAGCGATGACAGAACGCTTTCTTCTGTATCTGCCAATGTCCCATCAACGTCAAATACGATATGGTCAAAGTGCTTCATATGATTGCTCCTCTCTGTTGTTTGCCTGCAAGTTTGATGCAGTGACAGAAGAAGGGCTAGCGGGATTTCTGCCTGGTGCTATCGAGATTCTGCCTCGCTGCTCGATAGCTCGAAGGAGTGCACCCCATTTGTTCTTTAAATACCTGGCCAAGATGGCTTGCTGTTATAAATCCGCATTGGCGCGCGACTGTCTGTACCGTTCGCGTGGTGTGTGCCAAAAGTTCGCAAGCACGGTTTATGCGGTATGCGCGTAGATATGCCGCCGGGGTCGTTCCTGCACAAGTTTCGATAATGCGGTAACACTCTCTTTCGCTTACGCCGGCTGCAGATGCCATCTGGGGCACATCTATAGCGGCTGCATAGTTTGCGCGGATAAAGTCCAGGATTGCCTTGAACTGTACGTCGCGGCTGGTCATCCAAGAGGCGCCGTCGGAAGAAAAGAGCGGTTCGGTCTTGGCGTTAATCTGAATCCAGAGCTCTGACAAACTATTTCGAAGCGCCATCTCGTTCTGCGGCCGTTGAAGGTCGTGGCTAAAGGAGCTCTTTAGCAAATCGATAAAGGGCATATCGTCGGGATTGGTGGGCGACCATTTGAGCACATCGACGCCTCGACATTGAAGCAATGGGTTGATGTAGCGCTTTTGGAGACGCCCCGCGGGATCGCCGAGCATCGACGGCTGAAAGATATGCAGCATTTGAATGGCTGGCGCCGAATTGGGTGATTGCAGCGTGCTGTGCAAAACGCCGCCGTTGATAAAGCCGGCGGACCCTTCCTCAAAGCGTACGTGCTCATGAGCCGCGTGCGTTCGATAGTCGATCGCTCCCTGCTCCATGTAGAAAAGCTCAACTTCGGAATGCCAGTGCCAGGGGACGGAATTGCCCGGATAGCGAGCGAATTCTGCGCGTTCGGCAATATAGGGCCAGTCTTCGGCGGTCTCGGGAAACGCTTCCTCGCGTCCTCCGCGGTGCAATTCTATGTGATCCATGTTTCGCATGGCATCAGTATAAAGCGCGATGGGCTTAGATTGCTCTTGCCTGTTCGGGGAACGCCTTGTCTAGGGATGCTTGGAGCTTCTCGAAGGATGCTCGTAAGTTGAGGCTCTGATCGGCTGAGCGCTTGGTTTTTGTGGTGGGGGAGTCGAGGAAGCCGTTTCTCTGTGTCGGGGGGAAGGAGAAAAGGTCTGCATGTTTTAGGGATGGCTGCTGTGCTGCGTCATTGGAAGAATGCATGCTTATGCGGCCTCCTCGATGTCCACCAAAAGGTTGCGCACGGGGTCTGCTGCTAGGTCCCGTGCGTTGGCAGTATTATGCCGCGGCTGCTGCAAAGAAGCGCTAAAGAAAAGCTTAATGAGGTTTGACGTTGCGATGAAATCGCAGGTCAAAGCTATCGAGTAACACTCTTGAAAGGTTTGAGCTTAAGGGCTTTCTAAGGTTTGTGGCGCGGATGTGGCTCGCCTGTGTGGGGCGTGTGGACGGCTCGTTCCTAGCGCTGCGGCTCTGCGGCGCGCACCCGCTCGATGACCTTTTCCATGGTGGCATCGATGCGGTCTTTCTTGAGCTCACATTCCCAGACGGTGATGGGCGTCCAGCCCATTTGGGTAAGTGCATTGATGGCTGCTCGGTCGCGCTCGACGTTGCGACGGAACTTTGCCTCCCAAAACTCAACATTGCGCTTGGGCTGGCTCGGATTGCACTTGGGGCAGCGATGCCAAAAACAGCCGTTGACAAAGATGGCGATCTTGCGCCCGGGAAAGGCGATGTCGGGCTTGCCGGGTACCTTCCACTCCAGGCGATAGCCCGTAAGGCCCGCTGCGCGCAGACACTGTCGTACGAGCAGCTCGGGCTTGGTGTTGGCACGCTTGTTGCCCTTCATGGACTTTTTGATGGCGGCGCGACGGCGGACCAGTTCGCGCTCGTCAGCGGAGAGGTCCGAGGTGTCGATGCCGTCCAGCAGGCCGGGCTTGGGGCGCTTTTTGCTGCGGCGCTTAGGTTTACGTTTGGGCTTGGTAGCAGATTCGTCTGCCGCGGTGGCCTCGGCGCCGTTAGCCTCGAGCCGGTCTTCCTTCAGCTCAATCAGGGCATCAATGAGCCCCTTGTCGGCGGGCATCCATTCCACCGTGGCAAGCGAGGTGCGCGGAATCCAGCGGATATCGAGCTGGCGGTCGTGCTTCTGAGGTTCATCGGATTCATCGGCGAGCGAGCAGTAGTAGCACTCCATGGAGAGATGAAAATCGGGGTAGTCATACTCAACGGTGTAGAAATCACGCAGGTTGATGACTTTGACCTGCAGCTCCTCCATGAGTTCGCGGCGTACGGCGTCCTCGGGCGTCTCGCCGCGCATGAGCTTGCCACCGGGGAACTCCCAAAGTCCCTGCATGTCGCCATAGCCGCGCTGCACGGCAAGCAGCTCGTCAGATCCTTCCTTGCGAATGATCCCAGCGGCAACATGAACAGTCTTCAACAGGAGTCCTCTCTCAACATCAACACGTGGCAGGCTAGCTACCCCTACCTTACACAACGGTAAGGCAAGCGTAAGCCATATCGATGGTGGCCGACTCGGCTTCTTGCGACTATAGATGCCGTAGACTAATCGCAAGAAAGGACTCGGTATGCAAACCACGCACATGGCGACCCCGGTACTGGAGGTCGCGCATCTCGAAAAGGTATATGGAGCGCTGGGCAACGTGACCCGCGCGCTCAACGACGTCAGCTTTACCGTCAACCGCGGCGAATTTGTTGGCATCATGGGGGCCTCGGGCTCGGGCAAGTCGACGTTGCTCAACTGCGTCTCGACCATCGATAGCGCCACGAGCGGCACCATCCGCATCAACGGGCAGGACATTACGCGCATGAAGCAGGCCAAGCTCTCGCAGTTCCGCCGCGAGGAGCTGGGCTTTATCTTCCAGGACTCCAACCTGCTCGATACGCTCACAGCACGCGAGAACATCGCCCTGCCGCTCACCATTGCCCGCACAAACTCGGCAGAGATCTCGACCCGCGTGCAGGATGTGGCCGCGCGTCTGTCTATCAGTCAGGTGCTCGACAAGTATCCCTACCAGATGTCCGGCGGTCAGCAGCAGCGTGTTGCCGCCTGTCGCGCGCTTGTCACCGACCCCACTATGATCATGGCCGACGAGCCCACCGGCGCCCTCGATTCCAAGAGCGCTCGCCTGCTGCTCGAGAGCCTGGAGGCCCTTAACCGCCGCCTACGCGCCACCGTGCTCATGGTCACGCATGACAGCTTTGCTGCCAGCTACACGAGCCGCGTGTTGTTTATCCGCGACGGCAAGATCTTCACCGAGCTGCGCCGCGGCGACACCGACCGCCGAGAGTTTTTCGACCGCATTATGGAGGTCGTTGCCATGATGGGCGGTGAGGGCTCCGATGCTCTGTAAACTCGCTTGGGGCAACGTCCGCCGTGCCGGCCGCGACTACCTCGTCTACCTTTTGACGCTCACCCTGGGCGTCACGGTCTTCTATGCCTTTAACACCATCTCGATGCAGGTCGACATCGCCGGAATCGATGAAAAGGGCTTGGCGCAGGTTATGGGCAGCATGCTCGGCTACCTGACGTACTTTTTGGCCGGTGTCATGGCCTTTTTGATGGTGTACGCCAATAACTTCATCATGAAACGCCGCAAGAAGGAGTTTGGCCTGTACCAGGTGCTCGGCATGGGGCGCGGGCGCGTCGCCACGATCATGGCGCTCGAGACCGTGATAGTATCGGTCGTGGCCTTTGTCGCCGGCATTGTGCTGGGTGTGGGACTCTCCCAGCTCATGACGTTCTTTACGGCCTCGCTCTTTAAGACACAGATCGCCAATTTTCATTTCTTCTTCTCGGTGCATGCGTTCAACCTGACCCTTGCCTGCATGCTCGTGATGTTCGTACTCACGTTACTGCTGAACCTGCGCGCCGTGCGTCGTACCAAACTCATCGAGCTTATGGGTGCCGAGCGCCGCAACGAGAGCATCAAGACACGTAATCCCTGGATTGCGATTGCCATCTTTACCGCGGGCGTGCTACTTGTGGGCGTGGCCTATTACCGTCTGCTGCGCGACGGGTTCCCGCTCACCGCGTCGGGCGATAAGCTGCAGGGGGCCATGAATCAGTTCGGCATCACTACCGCTATGGTCACGGTGGGCACCTTTGCCCTGTTCTGGGGGCTTTCGGGCATGCTTATCAAGCTGCTGCAGAGCCTGCGCGGCGTGTACTGGCGCGGTCTCAATATGTTTACCGTGCGCCAGCTTGCGGCCAAGGTCAACACGGTGTGCTTTTCGATGGGCGTCATCGCGATGATTCTGTTTTTGGCCATTACCTCGGTGACCTGCGGTATGTCGATCGCCAACGTGATGAACGAGAATCTGGAGCGCTATAACCCTGTTGACGTGTCTCAGACGTATGTCTATTACACGCCCGAAACGCTCGACTACTACAAGGAGTATGTCAATCCGTCTGAGGCCGATCGCATGGTGCTGGCCGATGCAACGGTCGATTTGTACGCTGCATGGCATGGCGAGCGCAAGTCGGCGGACAACAACGATGAGACAGGCAAGAAGGTCAATATCGCCGATGTTGCCGGTGAGCATGTGCAGATCGATTCGTATCTGAGTTACCCGCTTGGCGGCTCGGGCCCCTCGGTGGTGGCGGGTGAGATGTGCAAGGCCATGGGAGAAAAGCTTCCCAAGGCGCTCGAGGGAAGCAACGCCGATGCGATGGGTCTGTATGTGACGCCGGCGAGCCAGTACAACAAACTGCGCCAGATGATGGGCGAGGAGCCGGTGAGCATTGGCCGCGACCAGTATCTGCTCACGTGTGATATGGGCGGTGAGCTGGGCGACCTGTACACCAAGTATATGGCTGGCGGCCATACCCTCACCTTGGACGGGCATGAGCTCAAGCCCGCAACCGATAAGTCGGACGAGGACACGGCGGCCATCGCCAACTCGGCGATAGGCAGCAATCCCGGTACCGTGGTCGTAGCCGATGAGCTGCTGTCCCAGCTTAATCTGCAGCCGTATTCCAGTAATCTGCTCGTTAATTACAAACAGGGTATGGATACGACCGAGGCAGACGAGAGCATTAAATACACCTTGCTCGATAATCTGCTCGTTGACGGCAAGGAGCCGGGGTCGTGGGGAGTCTTCATCACGCGTTCCGAGATGTACACGCAAGCAGCGCAGATGAACGGCATGATTAGCTATCTGGCCATCTACATTGGCTTTGTACTGGTCGTTGCGTGCGCGGCGATACTGTCGATCCAGCAGCTCTCCAATGTGGCCGACGGCAGCCGCAGCTATCGTGTGCTGGCACAGATTGGCTGTGACGACCGCCAGATTCGTCATTCGGTGATGGCGCAGCAAGCGGTATTCTTCCTGTTCCCGCTGGCAGTGGGCCTGGCGCACTCCTTTGTGGCGCTCAAGGTGATCATCGAGCTGGTGAGCATATTCGGAGATATGAGCATCGCCGGCACCGTGGGCCTCACCTGCGCGATTTTCCTGGCGGCCTATGGTGGCTACTTCCTGGTAACGTACCTCATGAGCGCCGGCATGGTACAAGCTGCCATCGCCACCCGCTACAGTGAGTAACAGACGGGCAAAACCGTCGCAAAATCAGAGCGAATAACCGCCGCGAAGGGAGTCCAGCTCCCTTCGCGGCGGTATTTTGCGTATCTAGAGCATCTCAGATGCAAGTGAGTAGGCTTTTTTGGATCTGCCGAGCACATCGCGGCAAGTGCTCAATAAAATCGCAGGTCAGGGCTGTGGCGTTTTGAGGTGTGCTCGGCATCCCGCCAAAAGCCTACTCACTTGGTTTTTACCGCTAGAAGACCGCCGCGAGGGAAAGCAGCTCCCTCGCGGCGGTTGGCGTTTGCCCAGATAAAACCTGCCAAAACAAACCTGTCCCTTTTTAGCAGGTTATCGCTTCCAAAAGTGGAGGATTAACGTCGTGCGATTTTGCTGTTCGGTTTTAACCAGGATGTTGTGGATTTGGGTCTTGACGGTGCCCACGGCAAGGAATAGCTCGTCAGCAATCTCTTGGTTCGACTTGCCCCGCACTACCAGACGCAAAACCTCGGCTTCGCGGTTGGAGAGCTTGTAGGCGTTGCGATAAGAGGGCATTTGCTCTTCGATGTGTCGATCAAGATCGCTGACGTTCTTTTCTTCGGACGCCTCCTGCATGCGGATTGAAAGCACGTGGTAGGAGTAGATGATCAGCAGAATCGCAAAGTAGCAGGCAAAGACGTTTTCGCTAAAGTTGCGCTCGGACAGATATAGTTGCAGCCAAGAGGGCGCCAGACTCATGGGGACAATCAGAATGTTGTAGAAATCCTCGGCAACGATGCAACCGACCAGAATAGCGCCGATAATCAGGTGCTTTCGTTGGTTGTTAACGCGTGCCTTCAACTCGACCTTTGTACTTTTATGAGCCGTCCAAAAGATGTACAGCCCCACAAAGATAAGGAACACCTGGCGCATTGTGTAGTAGAGCCACTGATGCATGGGGCCGCAGGGGACAGCGACGATAGTCAGCGACTCGCACAGCAAAAACGTTACGACGGGGATAACGAACTGCTTTTTAGAATGTTTGTCGAGCAAGTCCCTGGCAATGGCCCAAATAAAAGCCTGCGAAGCGGTCGCCACAAGGGTCCGCATCACGGGCATGATGATTGAGTAATAGTCGCTAGCTGGAAAGCTCTGGTTTTGCAGCGTGTATTCAAAAAAGAAAATCTCGGTCATCTCGAAGGCATAGCAAATAAAAACGCCGCTGCCATAGATAAAGAACTGTCGGCGAGACGAGGCATAGGCGGCAAGCGAGAGCGCCGCTCTCGAGGCTCTCGAGCAGCTCTAAGCCTCAAGGCTTCTAAAAGCGCGTCTGCAGGCGTCGGATGCTCGTCTCCTGTCGCCCGCTCACCGAGGCCCGGCAATTGCCTTAATATCTTAAGGGACTCGATTTGTCCAAAACTGAGCGAAGGAGCTCATCATGAGCGACGGAAAGAAAAAGCTTTCCTTCTTGACGGTCATCTCGACCATCATCTGCGTCGTCTTCGTTTGCGAGGCCGCCGCACCTGCTGCTGCCATTGGCAACCAGCAGTTCTTCTGGTGGATCTTCCTGATTCTGACCTTCTTGCTCCCTTATGGCATGGTCGTTGCCGAGCTCGGCACTACCTATGACGGTGAGGGTGGCATTTACGACTGGGTACGCGATGGCCTGGGCGACAAGTGGGGTGCCCGCATTTCGTACTACTACTGGGTTAACTACCCGCTGTGGATTGCCTCGCTGGCCACCATGTTCCCTGACATTTTGGGCATGGTCTTTGGCGTCGAGTTCAATCTGATTGCCAAGATTGGTATCGACCTTGCCTTTGTGTGGATCGTCTATCTTATGGGTCGCTCCAAGGCTGCCGACTCCGAGTGGGTCCTGAACGGCGGCGCCATCATCAAGGTCGCCGTTGCCGTTATCGTCGGCGCTTTGGGCATTTGGTACGCCATGGAGAACGGTTTTGCGAACGATATGTCCGCTGCCACCTTCCTGCCCGAGCTCACCAACACCAACGCGCTTGGCTACCTGTCGATCATCATCTTTAACTTCATGGGCTTCGAGGTTATCTGCACCATGACCGACGATATGGCCGATCCCGCTCGCGATATCCCCAAGGCTATCATCGTCGGCGGCCTGTCCATCGCCGTGATCTACCTGTTCGCTGGCTTTGGCATCGGCGCTGCTGTGTCGGCTGATTCCATCGATCCCGACTACGGCATGATTTACGCTGTCCAGACTATTGTGGGCGATTCCATGATCTTTAAGGTCATCTGCATCGCCTTCCTGATCACGCTGTTCGCCAACATGGCTGCCTGGTCCTTCGGCGTCAACTCCGTTGCTCGCTATGCTGCCGAGCATGGCAACATGCCCAAGGTCTTCGCCTCGATGATCTCGGATGACGACATGCCCAACGGCGCCAACCTGGTCAACGCCATCGTTGCCTCCCTGGTGCTGTGCCTGCAGCTGGTTCCCATCGACGCCATCTCCAACGGTGTCTTCTGGATGCTCTTCGGTACCTCCGTTGTCTTCCTGCTGCTGACCTACATCCCGATGTTCCCGGCATTCCTCAACCTTCGTAAGAACGACCCCAACCGTGAGCGTATCTTTACGTTCCCGTTTAAGGGCGCCATGATGAAGGTCATGCTGGCTATTCCCTGCATCGAGCTGATTCTGGCTATCGTTGCAACGCTGATTCCGCTCTCTGTCGATGAGATTGGCGATAAGGTCCCGATGATCGTCATCTTCATCGTGCTCTTGCTTATTGGCGAGGTTGTCCGCGTCGTCAGTGCTAAGGGCCGCGAGACCGAGTACAAGGGTCTCACTCCCGAGCTGGCTGCTCAGCGCCTCGCTGAGGAGTCCGAGGAGGACTAGAGCACCCGGATTCGGGGCTCCAACCTTCCTCGCGTACCAACGTACGCTTCGTCGGGCTTGTCGCTCCCGACTCGGGACGCTCTAGCCTCTTCGGAGGCGTGCCCAAGCAACAGGTTTGCTAACCTTTCTCTGAGGTGGGTGTGAGCTATTGCTCCGGTAACCACCGCCCGCCCCAATCTCTCTTCCGTATCCTTCGTGCGTTTTGTCTCCGCGCACCGGGTTACGTCGTCGCTTGCCGGTGCGACATCCGTGAAAACCGGTGCCAGGTGCCCCGACCTTTGCCGGGGAACGGGCGCCTACCATCTCTTGGTTTTAGGCTGAGGGTAACCCGCCCGCAGCAAGCGATCGTTCGATTTGGAGGAAATCTTATGCGTACGATCACCGAGTCCGAGTCCACCCCTAAGGCCGATGGCTTCTTTATGCCTGCTGAGTTCGCCCCACAGGATCGCGTGTGGATGGGCTGGCCCCATCGCACCGATACTTGGGCCCATGGTGCCAAGCCGGCTCAGAAGCAGTATGCCGCCATCGCTCGCGCCATCGCCGAGTTCACCCCGGTCACCATGTGCGCAAACCAGGCCGACTACGCCAACTGCAAGGCCGCCTTTGAGGAAGACGAGAACGTCACCGTTATCGAGATGACCACCGACGACGCTTGGTTCCGCGACACCGCTGCCACTTTTGTTATCAATGGCAAGGGCGATAAGCGCGCCAACCACTGGCACTTCAACGCCTACGGCGGCCTCGTCGACGGCCTCTATTTCCCGTGGGACAAGGACGAGCAGATTGCCCTTAAGATGGCTGAGCTTTCCGGCTGCCGTCGCTATCGTCCCGATGACATGATCCTCGAGGGCGGTTCCATCACCGTCGACGGCGAAGGCACCGTGGTCGTGACCGACCAGTGCCTGCTTTCCCCGGGCCGCACCTGCTCTGCGGTTCTGGAGGAGGAAGAGGATCCCGAGTCCATCTGGCCCAAGTTCCACAAGAAGTTTGAGCCCTGGAGTGAGGAACTTCGCGCCTATATGGACGAGCACCTCAAGGATTACCTGGGTGTCGAGAAGGTCATCTGGGTTAAGGAGGGCATCGACCCCGAGGAGACCAACGGCCACATCGATGATGTCGCTACGTTCATCGCTCCGGGCGTCATGGCTTGCATCTGGACCGACGATCCCGAGTATCCGTTCTACGAGCAGTGCCACGCTGTCTACGAGACCCTCTCCAACGCCGTTGACGCCAAGGGCCGCAAGATGAAGGTCTACAAGCTCTGCATGCCCGTGAACCCGCTGTTCATGGACCAGGCTTCCTGCGACACCATCGACGCCGACGAGAACGCCGAGCCGCGCGTCGCCGACGAGCCGCTGATCGCCTCCTACATGAACTACCTGGTCACCAACCACGGCGTTATCGTCCCACAGTACGGCGACGAGAACGATCAGCTTGCCGTTGACACGCTCCAGAAGATCTACGACGAGGTCTGGGGCGAGGGCGTCTACAAGTGCGTCGGCGTTCAGTCCGAGCAGGTCGTCTTCGGTGGCGGAAATATCCACTGCATTACGCAGCAGGAGCCCTCGGCGTAACTGTCTGTCTTCCCGAGGCACGGCACCTTGCCCTTCAATCGTCGGGCATGACCCTTAAGGTCTATGCCCTCCTCTTTCGCGGGAATCTGCCGCACCTCAGAAACCCAGCCGGTCAAGCGGACCGACGTAGCTAGTTACCGCATTAGTCATTGGTGCCAACCTTGGCAACGATGCAGGTCGAAAAACGTCAGCGAAAACCCGCCAGAGCGAGCAAGGTGCCTTGAAGCGAGGCGGCATTGACCTTTTGGTCATGCCGTCGAAGCTGAAAGGCAGATTGCCGTTCTGGCGGGTTTGCAGCGTCGAGCAGTTACGCGGTTTGGTAAAACCGCGTAACTAAATACGTTCCGCGATCTCGTGGATGAGGTAGTCGGTCTTTTCCCAGCCTAGGCACGGGTCGGTGATCGACTTACCAAAGACGCCGCCGTCGACCGGCTGGTTGCCATCCTCCAGGTAGGACTCGATCATAAAGCCCTTGACCAGCTTGGAGATGGACTCGTTGCGGCGGCAGCTGTCGAGCACCTCCTTGCAAATACGATACTGCTCAAGCGGTCGCTTGCCCGAGTTGTCGTGGTTGCAGTCGATGACCGCCGCTGGGTTGGCGTAGCCGGCGTGCTCGGTGTAGCGCTCGGCCAGGCGCTCGAGGTGCTCGTAGTGGTAATTGGGGTAGGTGCGCCCATCGAGACCGATGTAGCCACGCATAACGGCGTGCGCGAGCGGGTTGCCATCGCACTCGACCTCCCAGTTGCGGAAGATAAAGCTCTGGTGCGCCTGCGCGGCGTAAATGGAGTTGAGCATAACGGTGGTAGAGCCAGCAGTGGGGTTCTTCATGCCGACGGGTACCGCAATACCGCTCGACACCAGGCGATGCTCCTGGTTCTCGACCGAGCGTGCGCCCACGGCAACATAGCTCAGCAGGTCAACGAGGTACTGGTAGTTGGAGGGGTAGAGCATCTCGTCGGCGGTGAAGAAGCCCGTTTCCTCAATAACGCGCAGGTGCATATGGCGGATGGCTTTGACGCCCTCGAGCAGGTCGTCGGGAGCCTCGGGGTTGGGGTTGTGCAGAAGACCCTTGTAGCCGGTGCCCTTGGTGCGCGGCTTGTTGGTATAGACGCGCGGAATGATGATGAGCTTGTCCTTGACCTCCTCGGCGGTCTTGGCCAGTCGGTTCATGTACTCAAGTACCGAGTCCTCGCGGTCGGCAGAGCACGGGCCGATGATGAGCACCTTACGTGCGTCCTCGCCGGTAAAGACCTTGGCGACTTCGGCATCGAATGCCTGCTTCTTGGCGGTAAGCTCGGCGGAGAGCGGCATTTCCTCGCGGATCTCCATGGGGATCGGCAACCTGCGTTTGAATTCCATGGCCATACGGGGCCTCCTCAATCAATTGATGGCATCGAGAGCATTGTCGAATGCTCGGCATTATCCGCTGTCGCACGCTAAAGTGCAACCCCTCGCCGCCCCGAAACCTACCAAATAGGGACAGGTTTATTTTGGTAGGTTTTATCTGGGGAAACGCCGGCGGATGCCGGGAGGGAGTGGCACTGCGTGGGGCCCTATGGCTGTTGTCGGTTCCCCGGGAAACACCCTGTGGGCAAAAAATGGCAAATATGAGTACTGTTGCTATCTCAGTGCCATATCGTCATCACAAAATAATAGACATAATAGTAAATATGTTCATTAACGTAAGCACATATAAGTCCGCTATTGGGCTGTTTGATCAATTTAGGAGCGCGTGCAAGCCGTGTGAGCAGCATTTGGTGCTGTTTTGGCTGTTACTAAAAAGGTGACAGTACTCATATTTGCCATTTTTTGCCCACGGGGCTTGGAGTGGGCTGTCAATCAGGTCCTAGGGGAGGCAGTTCGAGGCCCAAAGGACACGAAACGGGGGCGCAGTTCATTCTGCGCCCCCGTTTTTGGGTATTGCGGTTGTTTGCCGCCGAATTTACGCCGCTTCGTCGAACTGCGAGTTGTACAGGTCGGCGTAGAAGCCGCCCTGGGCGAGCAGTTCGTCGTGTGTGCCCTTCTCGACGATGTCGCCGTCGCGGATCACCAAGATCACGTCGGCGTTACGGATCGTGGACAGGCGGTGCGCGATGACAAAGCTCGTGCGGCCCTGCATCAGCGCATCCATGGCACGCTGAATGAGCTCCTCGGTGCGGGTATCCACGTTGGAGGTCGCCTCGTCCAGAATCAGCGCCGGACGGTCGGCCAAAATGGCGCGGGCGATGGTCACGAGCTGGCGCTGACCCTGTGACAGGTTAGTGCCCTCCTCGTTGATCATAAAGTCGTAGCCGCCGGCGAGCGTGTGGATAAAGTGGTCGCAGCGTGCAGCGCGTGCAGCGGCCTCGACTTCGGCATCGCTCGCATCGGGACGTCCGTAGCGGATGTTCTCGCGGATGGTGCCGTTAAACAGCCAGGTATCCTGCAGCACCATGGCAAACTCGCCGCGCAGCGCCGCGCGGTCCCAGTCGCGCACGTCGATGCCCTCGACGCGCAGCGAGCCGCCGTCCACATCGTAAAAGCGCTGCAGCAGCTTAATGAGCGTGGTCTTGCCGGCGCCGGTGGGGCCGACGATGGCCACGGTCTGGCCGGGCTGTGCCTCGCAGCTAAAGTCGTGGATGATGGTCTTGTCGGGCGTGTAGCCAAACTTGACATGGTCAAACTCCACGTGGCCGGGGCGCTTTTCGGGAATCTGCGCGTCGGCCTTCTGTTCCTCCTCGGGCGCGGCCAGGAACTCAAAGACGCGCTCGGTGGCAGCTGCCATCGACTGCATCGTGTTGCTTACGTTGCCCAGTTGCTGCACGGGTTGCGTAAAGTTGCGAACGTACTGGATAAAGCTCTGGATGTCGCCGGGCGTGGCATTGCCGGTCAGTGCGAGTTGTGCGCCCACCACGACGACGCCCACATAGCCCATGTTACCCACCAGGCTCATAAGCGGCATCATCAGGCCCGACAGGAACTGCGAACGCCAGCCGCTAATAAAGAGTCGGTCGTTTTGGCGGTCGAACTCCTCGATTGAGGCCTCGGCGCGGTCGAACACCTGGATGACGTTCTGGCCGGCAAAGTCCTCCTCGATAATGCCGTTGACGGCGCCCAGGACTTGCTGCTGCTCTCGGAAGTACGGCTGCGAGAAGTGAATCATCACGGTCAGGATAATCGCGGCGGCCGGCAGCGTGAGCACGGTGACGCCGGTAAGCGGCAGGCTGATCGAAAGCATCATGACGAGCACGCCGATAATCTGCGTCACCGACGTGATGAGCTGCGTCACGCTCTGGTTGAGCGACTGGCCGAGCGTATCGACGTCGTTGGTGATGCGGCTGAGCACGTCGCCTTTGCTGTGGCCGTTGAAATAGCTCATCGGCACGACGGCGATCTTGGCGGCGATCTCCTTGCGCATGCGATAGCAGATCTTTTGCGTGACGCCGGTCATGAGCCAGCCCTGGATGAGGCTGCAGACAGAGCTTGCCAGGTACAGGCAGAGCAAAAAGCCGAGCGTCTTGGCGATCCAGGTAAAGTCGACATCGCCGGTACCGTTGACCTTGGCAACCAGGCCCTCGAACAGTTTGGTGGTGACCTGGCCGAGTACCTTGGGCCCCACAATGTTAAAGATGACCGAGCATACGGCAAAGGCGACGGCGGCAAACACGGCAATCTTGTGCTGGCCGATATAGCCGAGCAGCTGCCTCATGGTGCCCTTAAAGTCCTTGGCCTTTTCGCCACGGCGCATGCCACCCATGCGGCCCATGGGACCACGCTGGCGGGTGGGCTTGGGAATCTGAGTCTTGGTCTCGTCTGCCATTAGCGCTCGCCTCCTTCCATGACGGCTGCAATTTCTTCTTGGGTAAGCCCCAGCTCCTCGGCGGAAAGCTGCGACTGTGCAATCTCCAGGTACGCCGGGCAGCCGTGCAGCAGCTCCTCGTGCGTGCCGGTGCCCACTACGTGACCGTCGTCGAGCACGATGATCTGGTCGGCGTGCATGATGGTCGCGATGCGCTGGGCCACGACCACGAGTGCGGCGTCGGTGACGTTTTTGGCCAGCTCCTCGCGCAGGCGCGCGTCGGTCTTGTAGTCGAGGGCGCTAAACGAGTCATCGAACACCACGACCTCGGGCTTTTTGGCCAACGCGCGGGCAATGGCCAGGCGTTGGCGCTGACCACCCGAAACATTGGAGCCGCCCTGGCTGATGGGGGAGTTGTAACCGCCCTCGCGCTCGGCGATAAAGTCCTCGGCCTGGGCGATGCGTGCCGCCTGGCGCATATCATCATCGCTCACCATGTCGCCGGCAAACTTGAGGTTGCTCGCGACGGTGCCCGAGAACAGGCGACCCTGCTGCGGGATGTAACCAATGCGGCGGCGCAGCTCGGAAAGGGTCATGTCGCGCACGTCGATGCCGTCGAGCGAAATGCTGCCGCCCGTGACGTCGTACAGGCGCGGAATCAGCTGCACGAGCGTGGACTTGCCCGAGCCCGTGGAGCCAATGATGCCGAGCATCTGACCGGCATGCGTGGTGAAGTTCACGCCGCTAATGACGTCGGCGCGGGCATCGGGATACTGGAAGCTCACGTCGCGGAAGGTGAGCTCACCGCGCGGCGCGCTGGCTGCGGGCAGTTTGGGCGAGACGGGGTCGTTGATGCTCGTGGGGCAAGTGATGACCTCTTCCACGCGTTCGGCTGCGACTTCGGCACGGGGCAGGATGACCGAAACCATGGTGAGGATCATAAACGCCATGACGATCTGCATGGTATAGGAGATAAACGCCATCATGTTGCCGACCTGCATCACGCCGTCCGAGACGCCCTGCGCGCCAAACCAGACGATAAGCACGGTGATGCAGTTCATGACGAGCATCATGAGCGGCATCATAAAGCTCATGGCTCGGTTGGTGTAGAGCTGCGTGGTCATCAGGTCGAGCGAAGCCTTGTCAAAACGCTCGAGCTCATGCTCCTCGCGGTTGAACGAGCGGATGGGCATAAGACCGTCGAGCAGCTCGCGGGCGGTGAGGTTCACGCGGTCCACAAAGCTCTGCATCTTTTTGAACTTGGGCATGGTGAGGCCCATAAGCACGCCGACGACGGCCGAAACCGCGATGATGGCCACGGCGATGGTCCACTCCAGGCCGGTGTGGTTGGCCAGGACGCGCATGACGGCGACGACGCCCATGACGGGGGCCATCAGGCACATGCGGATAAACAGGGTCGCGGCCATCTGAATCTGCTGAATGTCGTTGGTGCAGCGGGTGATGAGCGAGGCCTGGCTAAACTTGCCCACCTCGGCCGGCGAGAAGTGCATAACCTTGTTGAAGGTCTCGCGGCGCAGGTCGCGGGCGATGGAGCAGGCGGTGCGCGAAGCCACGGCACCGGTCAGGATGGTGGCGACCAGCGACACCAGACACAGACCAAACATCGTGGTCGCCATGCGGCCCAGGTAGGCGTTCTGCACGTCGGCCGGGTCGATGCCCTGTGCCTTGTACTCTTCTTGTACGTAGGTCACGGCGCGCTGGGTGACGATGGACCCCGACATGGAGCCCATTTTATCTGCCATTTCGTTGGCGCTTTCGACGAGCTTGCTTTGGTCTACCAGACCGCCTTCGATGCCCAGACGCAGGCTCTTCATGGTGATCTTACCGCCGTCTGCATCAATCTGCTTTTGCATGTTCTGGGCCGCCGTGGCCTTCTGCTGCATCTCGGCGAGCTGCTCGGGCGTCATCGCCGCCATTTGCTCGGGGGAGGGCATGGCTTGGGCGCCGCTGTTGTCTTTCTCGCTGGACACGCCCATCATGTCGCCCATGGAGCTGGCGTCGATGCCTTGGTTGAGCGAAAGGACGACGGTCTCAGGCAGGCTCATGATATCGGCAATCTTGCCGCCGTCGGCACGCTCTTCCTCGGTGCCCTTGTACGTTCGAATGCCGTTTTTGTCTGCCTTGCCAAACGCAGCTTCTACTGTCTTGGCATCCTTAGCGCTCATAAAGAGTTCGAGGTCGTCGAGCGATTCGGCGCGGATGGTGTCGGGTACGGGCGAGGCGATGCCGCCTTGCTGCACGCCCACGTCGACGATGTCGCTCATATAGGTAGGCAGCGCCAGATCGGCGTTGCAGCTGATTACGATAAGTACGATAGCTGCGAACAGTGCCAGGATATGTTTTTTAAAGAGCTTGAGAATCCTCACTCGGCATCTCTCCTTTCTTGATTGCGGTCGATAATTTCGTTGAAACGCCTTAGAAGGCGCACCATCTCTTGGGTATCTGTTTCGCCGAACTGCTCAAGGAAGGCCGCGGTGCGGTCCTCGAGTTCCCGACGTTTGATTTCGAGATCATGGAATCCCTTGTCGGTCACCGTGACGTGTACGCGACGACGGTCGGTCTTTGAGTGCTCACGCTCAACCCAGCCCTTGGTTTCGAGAGCGCGTAGGATATTGGCGATGCGGGCGTTCGAGACCCAAGCGCGATTAGCGAGTTCGCTCGGCGTGAGCGAACCGCCAGCGAGTATGAGGGCGCGCATGACAGCCATCTCGCCGCCGAGAGCTTTGTCCGCAAAGTGCGAAATGCGCTGATGCATGCTGCCAAACTCAGTTATGAGCTGACGCCCAAGCTCATGGAAATCGGTATCTTCCACCGAAAACCCCTAACACTAGAAACTATTTTCGGTAAAAGATGATACCCTTGCACGCGTACCCTATGCGGTAGATTTTGGGACATGCCTAGAAAACTACCTTTAGGCGACCTCTGTACACCGTCGGTGCCAGCAAAGTTAGGGGCAGATCGTTAGGCATGTCCTAAAGCCTACTCGGAGGTACTTTACCCTGCTAAAGCTGGCATAACAGCTAGAGCGCAGGACGTATAAAGGCAAGGGGAAATATCAAGCGATTCGGTGAACGGTAGCTGATGGCAGGAGCGTTTCCTGCGGATTTGTTAAAAACACCCTTATGGTATAAAAAAAGGAACATATAACAGCCCTGATGAGAGGGGTGGCTATGTTATCCTTCACAGACGGGTGAAATCTTGGGTTTAGGGTTGCAAGACCAAGGTGAATAAACGTTTTTCCCTGTGCTAATGTGCGGCGGAAAGCGAATGAAGCCGGTCATGCAGGTCTAACATTCAAGAATTCAATAAGCAGCGGTGTGAGAGAGCGCCGCATTACACGTAACTAGGAGCGTGGTTACACAATGCAGGAGGCATGGGAAGGCTTCAAGGAAGGCATTTGGACGGGAGAGGTTGACGTCCGAGACTTCATCCAGAAGAACTACACCCCCTACGAGGGCGACGAGTCGTTCCTCGTCGGTCCGACCGAGCGTACCAAGGAGCTGTGGGGCGAGGTTCTCGACCTGCTGCTTAAGGAGCGCGAGCAGGGTGGTGTCCTCGATATGGACACCAAGATCGTCACGGGTATCGTGAGCCACCCCGCTGGCTACATCGATAACGCCCACCGCGAGAAGGAGACCATCGTCGGTCTCCAGACCGACAAGCCGCTCAAGCGCGCGCTGCACGTCAACGGCGGTATCCGCATCGCTTGCCAGGCTGCCAGCCAGCACGGCTATAAGGTCGACGAGAACGTTGTCGAGCGCTACACCTTCGAGCGCAAGACCCACAACGCCGGCGTCTTCGATGTTTACACCCCCGAGATGCGTGCTTGCCGCTCGGCTCACATCATCACCGGTCTGCCCGATGGCTATGGCCGCGGCCGCATCATCGGCGACTACCGTCGTGTCGCCCTGTACGGTGTCGACTACCTGATCAAGGACAAGGAGGCCCAGAAGGCTTCCACCCCGACGGTCATGACCGCCGACAACATCCGCGACCGCGAGGAGCTGCAGGAGCAGATCCGCGCCCTCGGCGAGCTCAAGATGATGGCCGAGACCTATGGTTTCGATATTTCCAACCCTGCTACCAACACGCAGGAGGCCATCCAGTGGATGTACTTCGCCTACCTCGCTGCCGTCAAGGAGCAGAACGGCGCCGCTATGTCCATCGGCCGTACCTCCACGTTCATCGACATCTACGCTGAGCGCGACCTTGCCAACGGTACCTTCACCGAGGAGCAGATCCAGGAGTTCGTGGATCACTTCATCATGAAGCTCCGCATGGTCAAGTTTGCCCGTACCCCCGAGTACCAGGCCCTGTTTACCGGCGATCCGCAGTGGGTCACCGAGTCCATCGGCGGCATGGGTGTTGACGGCCGTACGCTCGTTACCAAGATGAGCTACCGCTACCTGCACACGCTCGAGAACATGGGCACCAGCCCCGAGCCCAACATGACCGTTCTGTGGTCGACCCGTCTGCCCGAGAACTTCAAGAAGTTCTGCGCCAAGACTTCTGTCGCCAGCTCCTCGATTCAGTACGAGAACGACGACCTCATGCGCGTCTACCACGGCGACGACTACGGCATTGCCTGCTGCGTGTCCTCCATGCGCATCGGCAAGGAGATGCAGTTCTTCGGCGCCCGCGCCAACCTGGCCAAGTGCCTGCTGTACGCACTCAACGGCGGTGTTGACGAGGTCTCCAAGAAGCAGGTCGGCCCCAAGTATCGCGCCGTCGAGGGCGATACGCTCGATTACGACGACGTTGTGGCCAAGTACAACGACATGATGAAGTGGCTCGCTGGCGTGTACGTCAACTCGCTGAACATCATCCACTACATGCACGACAAGTATTGCTACGAGCGCATCCAGATGGCTCTGCACGACAAGCACGTGCACCGCTGGTTCGCTACGGGCATTGCTGGCCTTTCCGTCGTGGCTGACTCCCTGTCCGCCATCAAGTACGCCAAGGTCCACCCCGTCCGCGACGAGAACGGCATCATTGTCGACTTCGAGACCGAGGGCGAGTTCCCCAAGTACGGTAACGACGACGACCGCGTCGACCAGATCGCTCACGACGTTGTGCACCAGTTCATGGAGTACATCCGCATGAACGACACCTACCGCAACTCCGTGCCCACGACCTCGGTTCTGACCATCACCTCCAACGTCGTGTACGGCAAGAAGACCGGTTCTACGCCTGATGGCCGCAAGGCTGGCCAGCCCTTCGCCCCGGGTGCTAACCCCATGCACAAGCGCGATAGCCACGGCGCCATCGCTTCGCTGTCTTCGGTTTCCAAGCTCCCGTTCCGCGATGCTCAGGACGGCATCTCCAACACCTTCTCCATCATCCCGGGTGCGCTCGGCAAGGAGGACCAGGTGTTCTTTGGTGATATCGACCTTGATCAGCTGGGCGAGTAACTATTGTTAGTGCTATACTAACAATAACGATTACTGATTGGCGCGCCGGTTTCGGCCGGCGCCTATCAATCGAAGGAGACACATTATGAAGGTTTCTGAAGTTTCCGAGACTCAGGCCGATAACCTGGTCCACATGCTCGACGCTTACGCCGAGAAGGGTGGCCACCACCTGAACATCAACGTCTTCAACCGTGAGACGCTGCTCGACGCTCAGGCTCACCCCGAGAAGTACCCGCAGCTGACCATCCGCGTTTCCGGCTACGCCGTGAACTTCCACACGCTCACCAAGGAGCAGCAGGACGAGGTCATTTCGCGTACCTTCCACAACAAGTTCTAAAGGGGTTTAACTCCCGCAGGATCGCTGGGGCTGTTTGGGCTACCTCCCAAAACGTCCTCGGACATGCAAGAAGCCCTCGCTGCGCACTTCGTG
>NZ_QRLE01000040.1:0-6770 GCF_003473055.1 Collinsella sp. AM13-34
ACAATGTCCTGCTCATATTAAAAGGAACGTCCCCAAGTGCCGCAAAATGATGAGAGTGGATAATCTCCCACTTTGAACCCCAAAGCAGGCCAAAAACGGAAGATTATCCACTCTCATTCTGTGGGCACTCATTTAAGTCTGTCCCCAATGAGTGCACCTAACTGCCACCTACAACAACGGAAGCGCCGATGTCTTGGCAACGACAGCGAAAACCCGCCAGAGCGAGCAAGGTGCCTTGAAACGAGGCGGCATTGACCTTCTGGTCATGCCGCCGAAGTTGAAAGGCAGATTGCCGCTCTGGCGGGTTTGCAGCGTCAACCGGTTACGCGGTTTGGTAAAACCGCGTAACTAAACCAACTTAAAGCCCTTGCGCTTGCCCACGGAGAGGGTGTCGCCCAGCTTGAGGGCGCTCGGATCGATGTTGTAGCTCTTGGGAGCCACAGCCTTGCCGTTGATCTTGACGCCGCCGCCGTCAATGTCGCGGCGGGCCTGACCGGCGCTGGCCGAAAGGCCCAGGTCCTTGAGCAGGCCAGCGAGGTAAATCTGGCCCTCGTCGTTGACGGTCAGCTCAACGTGCTTCTCGGGGAAGTCGGCAAGCTGGCCCTCCTTGAACACACGGTCGAACTCGGCCTGGGCCTCGTCGCCGGCGCCGGCGCCGTGGTAGGTGTCGCACAGGTCGCGGCCCAATGCGCGCTTGAGCTCATAGGGATCGGCAGAGCCATCGGCCAAAGCGGCGTCGATCTTGTCGACCTCGGCCGGGGTGAGCGAGCTGGCCAGACGATAGTACTTGCCGATCATCTCGTCGGGAATGGACATGGTCTTGCCGAACATATCCTTGGGAGCATCGGTCAGGCCGATGTAATTGCCGTAGGACTTGGACATCTTGCGCACGCCGTCGGTGCCCTCGAGCAGCGGCATGGTGAGCGCAATCTGCGGCTCCATGCCCATCTTCTCCATGAGCTCGCGGCCGGCGAGCAGGTTGAAGAGCTGGTCGGTGCCGCCCATCTCGACGTCGGCCTTGATCTGAACGGAGTCGAAAGCTTGCATCACGGGGTACAGGAACTCGTGCAGGGCAATCGGCGTCTGGGACTGGTAGCGCTTGGTAAAGTCGTCGCGCTCGAGGATGCGAGCGACGGTGAACTTGGAGCACACCTGCAGCAGGCCGGCCAGGTCCATCGAAAGGATCCAGTCGCCGTTATGCACGATGGTGGTCTTCTCGGGGTCCAGAATCTTCATGGCCTGGCTCACGTAGGTCTCGGCGTTGGCCTCGATCTGCTCCTGCGAAAGCTGCGGACGCGTGGAGTTCTTGCCCGAGGGGTCGCCGATCAGCGCGGTGCCGTTGCCGATGATAAGGGTGACGTTGTGGCCCAGGTCCTGGAACTGACGCATCTTGCGCAGGGGCACGGCATGGCCCAGGTGCAGGTCGGGGCTGGTGGGATCGACGCCGAGCTTGATGTTGAGGGGCTCGCCCTTCTCAAGCTTCTTGCGAAGGTCGGCCTCGGGGACGATCTGCGCTGCACCCGAGGTGATGATACGCATTTGCTCGTCAACAGACAGCATTGGGTATCCTCCTTTTGCTATAGCACCCTCACCGGATACGGCGGTGCTGGAAGTTCATAAACTCTCTTATGATAACCAAAACGGCGCGGCCGAACACCTACGACAGGAAAATCCTCGTCCTGCCGCACGCGTCGATAACGACCGACAAACGCGTGCCGTCACGTTCGACCAAAAAGCGCGCCCGCTGACGGCGTGAGCAGTCACGGCAACGGATCTGCCCCGTTGCATCCGTGGCGCAGGCGCCCTCGGCAGTCAGCAAGCAGTGCTCGCACACCATGAGCTCGGGGCAATCGGCATCGACAGGGCTCAGAACACCAGGTTCGGCCGTCAGTTCGGCAATACGCTCCGCGTCATTGCCGAGCAACTCGGCCGGCAAGTACACCCGCCCCGCGCCGAGTCCGCGCAGCCAGGTAAGCGTGGCCCGATTCGCGCAGAACACCGGCGCCGCCACGTCAAACGTCACGCCCAGCTCGCGAGCAATCACCACCTGTCCCAGGTTGCGGCAGACGACGCGCCCGGCACGCTGCATCAGCGAGCGGGTCCGGTCAGCGTCACCCGTGCGGCACACCTCGTCAAGCACCACAACGGTGTCGGACAAATCGAGTTCTCTGCGCGGGTCGGTATCCATCAGCTGCCAAGCAAAGACCATACAAGCAAAATCCTCGCGCTTTGCCGGCCCCGCCGACCCCGCCAACTCCGTCGACGCACCGCCATCCACCGCAGCGTCCTCAAAGGGCAGCACCTCAACGGCACGCGCAACGGGCGCAATCGCATCCGCCTCGGCCCGCATGCGCTCCAACACCGCCGCCGTCTGATCCAACACGCCGGCGCTGCGAATCAGATAGACCTCGCAGCCCGCGTCCACCTTACGTTTGCAATGCACAACGATGCGCTCTCCCGCAGCGGCATCCACGGGGCAAGGCACCTGTGGCCAGCGCTTGGGCACATCGTGACGCGCGTCGGCACCCGGGTAAAATCGGATTTCGAGCGTGTCACCCGCCGCCACGGCGGCATCGAGCTCAACGGTCACCTCTTCGTGGCCAACGGCCACCAGGCGTCCCACGCGCACACCTTGGTTGATCGCACGCTCAAAGCTCATAAGCTCGGCACCCGAACGTCCTCGCAGGTACGCATCGGTAAACCCACGGTTAAACGACCTTCCCAGCTCGCGCTCGAGCTCTTCCACGGCACCGGGGTCCCACGCGCCGTCGCACAGCATATCGAGTGCCCGGCGCCACACCCGCACCACGTTGAATACGTAATCAGGGTTCTTCATGCGCCCCTCGATCTTGAGCGACGCCACGCCGGCATCTACAAGCTCGGGCAGATGCGCAATACCCAGATAGTCACGCGGGCACAGCAGGCGATCTCCCTCGACGGCGACAACGCTCTGTCCAGCCTCGTCCACCAGGTCGTACGCCAAACGGCACGGCTGCGTGCAGTCGCCGCGCATCGCCGAGCGCCCACGCCGCAGGGCCGAGAACTCGCACGCCCCCGAATAGCCGATGCAAATCGCACCGTGGCAGAATACCTCGATGGGCACGCCCGTGGCACATAGCGCCGCAATCTCGTCGACCGTCAGCTCGCGTGCCGTCGTCACGCGCTCGACCCCAAGCTCATCGGCGGCAAGCCGCACGGCGCTCTCGCTATGAGCGCCCGCCTGCGTGGACAGGTGAATCTCGACCCCGGGAATCGCCGCGCGCAGCGCGCAGGCCAACCCGGCATCGGCGACAATCAGAGCATCGGCGCCCAACTCCAGTGCATGAGCTCCCAACGCCACCGCGTCGGACAACTCATCGTCAAACACGAACACGTTGAGCGTTACGTACACACGCACGCCATGGGCATGCGCCACGGCGCAGCCGCGCGCAAACTCGTCATCCGTAAAGCCATGGGCGCTCACACGGGCGTTAAAGCCGCCCAACCCCGCATAGATGGCATCGGCACCCGCGGCGATGGCCGCAAGCATCTGGTCGAGTCCGCCCGCCGGCGCCAGCAGCTCGGGCAGCGCCGCACCGGCAGCATCCAATCCAGTCTCGTATTGTCCGCTCGGCCCCATCGTCCGAATCGCCATCGACAAACTCCTTACCAAGGTATGCATTCACTCTGAAAAATGCCGTCTTCCAGCATACACGAGGCCTCGCGCGCCCCGTTTGGTTTATCGTGTAATAACTTATGTCCATCCTGCCCCGACGGCACATCCACCGTCCGGCACGACATACCTGGAGGTCAATATATGGGTCCTCGCCAACGACAGGGACGCAGCCGTTCAAAGACGCATGCTCTGCCCATAATCCTGCTCTCGTTTTTGGGCTTTTTGCTTATCACGGGCGTGGCGTTTGGCATCGGCATGGTCGGCAACGTCAACCGCTGGCTGTCCGATCTGCCCGACTACACCGACGCCAACGCGTATCTGGTGAGCGAGCCCACCGAGATCGTCGACTGCAACGGCAACAAGATTGCGAGCTTCTACACGCAAAACCGCAAGTCCATCACCAAGGACGAGGTCTCCCCCTACGTGCTGCAGGGCACCGTTGACGTCGAGGACGAGCGCTTCTACGAGCACGGCGGTATCGACCTGTGGGGTATCGCGCGTGCTGCGGTGGCAACCCTCGGCGGCGGGCACGAAGGCGCCTCGACTATCACCCAGCAGCTGGTGCGCAACACCATCCTGCAGGAGGAGCAGTTCGACTCGACCATCGAGCGTAAGGTGCGCGAGGCCTACATCGCCATCAAGATGGAGGACATGTACTCCAAAGACGAGATCCTCATGATGTACCTCAACACCATCTATTACGGCCACGGCGCCTACGGCATCGAGGCCGCAGCCGAGACCTATCTGTCCAAGAGCGCCGCCGACCTCACCCTGAGCGAGGCCGCGCTACTCATCGGCCTTCCCAACTCGCCTTCGCAGTACGACCCCACGGTCAATCCCGATCTGGCACTGTCTCGCCGCAACAAGGTTCTCGACAACATGCTGCGCCTGGGCCACATCACCCAGGAGGAGCACGATGCCGCACAGGCCGAGCCCATCACCCTCAATGTGACCGAAATCTCGGGCAGCGGCGTCGACGTATACTCGCAGCCCTACTTTGTCTCCTACGTCAAGCAGCTGCTGGAGCAGGAGTTCTCGACCGACGTGCTCTTTAAGGGCGGCCTGACCGTCAAGACCACCATCGACCCCACGATGCAGCAGGTGGCAGAGAATGCCGTCCGCGAGCAGCTCGACACGCTCTCGCTTGACGGCCTGGACATGGGCATGGTCGTCGTCGACCCCAAGACCGGCTACATCAAGTGCATGGTGGGCGGCTACGACTACAACGCCGACGAGAACCACGTAAACCATGCCACGGCCAAGCGTCCCGTCGGCTCCACCTTTAAGGCCTTTACGCTGGCAACTGCCATCCAAAACGGCATGAACCCCAACGTCACCCTCAACTGCAACTCGCCGCTCAAGGCCAAGGGCACCACGACCGAGGTCCAAAATTACGCCAACCAGAGCTACGGCAACATCACGCTTAAGCAGGCGACGGCATACTCCTCCAACACCGGCTACATCCAGGTGGCGGAAGCCGTCGGCAACAGCAAGATCATCTCGCTCGTCAAAAAGCTCGGCATCGACCCCGCCAAGGACAACATCGAGGACGTTCCCGTCATGACGCTCGGCACCGGCTCGATCTCGCCACTCGAGATGGCCGCCGCCTACGCGACGTTTGCCAACGGCGGCTACTATCGCCAGCCGATCGCCATCACCGAGATTGATTCTCGTACCGGTTCGGTGCTGTACCAGCACACCGACAATCCCTCACAGGTGCTTACCGAGGGCGAGGCCGCCGCGGTCACCGATGTTCTGTCCGGCGTCATGAAGGGCAGCGGTACGGGTGCTGCCGGCGCCCTGAGTGTCAACCAGCCCTATGCCGGCAAGACGGGCACCACCGACAACACCACCAACCTGTGGTTCTGCGGCTATACCCCGCAGCTGGCATGCGCCCTGTGGACCGGCTATTCCGCGGGCGAGATCCCCATCCAAAAGTACGGCACGGACCTGCTGGGAGACAGCACCAACCTGCCTGTCTTTAAGCGGTTTATGAACACCGTTCTGACCGGTACCGAGCGCGAGGAGTTTGCGACCGGAACGGCGCCCACCTACAAGAACAACAGCGTCTGGAAGTTCTACGGCACCAACAACACCAAGAAGTCGGAGAACGACGACAAGGACAAGGACGAAGAGGAAGAGGAAGAGGAAACCACCACAACGACTACCACGACGACCACGACCACCGAGACCACGGGCGGCGACACCACCGGCGGCACCGGTACGACCGGTGGCTCGACGGGCGGCTCCACTGGTGGTTCGACCGGCGGCGATGGCGGCACGCCTACGCCTACGCCCACTCCCGACCCCTCGCCCACGCCTGACGATACGGTCGGCTAAGAAGTACGCGACTAAAGCCAACAAGGCCCCGAGCAGCTTATTGAACTGCTCGGGGCCTTTTAGTTTGAAGCGACCTGGTGGGCGGTCTTTATACCGGCAAACAAAAAGGGGTACCGACCAACGTCGATGCCCCTTACAAGCCACTATGTCAGCGCACACAATGCCGAGCGCACGACCCGCACACCTACTTGCGAGAATTGCTCAACTTATTGATCAGCGCCTCGAGACGCTCGCCGTCCTCGGCCGTCTGGGCAATAACCAAAATCGTATCGTTGCCGGCAAGCGAGCCAAGCACATCGGGTAACTCTGCCGCATCAACGGCGGCGGCGATGCCGGAAGCCGTGCCAGGCTGAGCCTTGATCATAACCAGATTATCAGTACGCAGAACGCCCGTTACGAGCTCGGAAACCATACGCTGCAGGTGCAGGTCCTCTGCCAGAACATAGATGCCCTCAGGGAGCTTACGCAGCCCCATATCGGCAATATCGCGAGAGACAGTCGCCTGCGTGCAATCAAAGCCCATAGCACGGAGCTCATCGACCAGCACGCGCTGCGTGCGGACATCCTTATTGCGCACAATATCTCTAATGGCATCCTGGCGCCCATTGCGTTTTTTAGCCATACAAACCCTCTCTCCAAAAGATGGCGGAGACAATCAATCAGTGATTGAATAGTTTAACGCTATTTGAAGGCTTTTGTGTATAAGAACGCATTTCGAAACAATTCTATGCAAGTTCCTTGATTATCGACTTTATCCGAACACCTCCCACATTCA
>NZ_QRLE01000041.1:0-6737 GCF_003473055.1 Collinsella sp. AM13-34
TTCGTCGAGGATTCCGGCCGCGGCTGGCGTCGCGTCGTCGCTTCCCCTGATCCCAAGAAGATCGTCGAGGCTGACTCCATCCTCAACCTGCTCGACAACGAGTTCATCGTCATCGCCTGCGGTGGCGGCGGCATCCCCGTCGTCCGCGACTACGAGAACAAGGGCTGCTACAAGGGCGTTCCCGCCGTCATCGACAAGGACCTGGGCGGCGAGCTGCTGGCCGAGGACTGCGACGCCGACGTCCTGTTCCTGCTGACCGCCGTTGAGCATGTCGCCATCAACTTTGGCAAGCCCAACCAGGAGGAGCTCGAGGACCTCACCGCCGACGAGGCCGAGCGTCTGGCCGACGAGGGCCAGTTCGGCAAGGGTTCCATGGAGCCCAAGGTCCGCGCCGCCATCAAGTTCGCCCGCTCCCGCAAGGGCCGCACCTGCATCATCGGCGCCCTGGACAAGGCCGCCGAGACCATGGCCGGTCTCTCCGGTACCCGCATCCACGAGTAGCCTCTACTCTGTTGCCTCTCTCGTGGGCGCCAGGCAAGACGCCCACAAACTAGCCTCTCTTCATGAGCCCCGCAGTCCGCTCCGGCTGCGGGGCTTTTGCTGTTTGAGATGTGTGCAGGGGGTAAACAAGAGCAAATTTGGTTAGATGCTCAGGTCATGGGATGCCTGAAACCAGACGATGACTCCGAGAATCCTGATTCGGCGTTTGTCCAGCACAATATCCGGTTCCGACGTGCGATATGAGTAAGATGACAGCATCACGGTGTTCGTGCCGGTGCTATATCGCCGTATGACCATTCTGGAATTATCGGCCAAGGCGAGGACGGAGCATCCGTTCCAGGGTTTCAGGTTGGGGTCCACTAGGAGAAGGGATCCTATCGGATAGCATTTGGACATGGCAGATGTGTCCATTTGAACAAAGAAGCACCCGCGATGGTTTTTGAATACGGATGAGGGGAGCGCCGTTGTTCCGGTCTGCTTGAGTCCCGTTCTGCCTCCATTCATCTGAATTTTAAATACATCACAAAGGGAGTCAGTAGTAGTTTCCTTGGATTCCCCCTTCCGCCCCTCGTGGTCGAGCTTTGCGGCAAGCCCTGCGGTTTCCGATGCGAGGTCGTCAAACTGCAGATTGAATTTCGAAACGATCTTGAGCAGTGTCGACCGGCGGATGGCATAGCGGTCCTTTTCCCAACGGCATACCGTTTCTTTGGAGACGCCGACAAGTGCCGCGAACTCCTCCTGCGTGAGCTGGTCGCGCTTGCGAAGCGCCTTTATGTTTTGACCCGTTCCCATGTTATGAAGCGCGGACGAGGGGAAGGCAGAGGCAGTTGGGGCCGCCAAAGCCGTTTGTCAGCTCAAAGATAGAGATGGGAACAAGTTCAATACCGGCCTGCTCCAGTGCCTTGTTAGTCTCGGTGTTCTCTTCGTATACGCAGACCTTGCCGGGCTCCAGGCAAAGGGTGCTTATGGCATTGTTGGTTCTTTCGACCTCTGCCGCTCCGGGATTTGAGCCGCCGCAAGGGATAAATTGCGGTGAACTTAAACCCAGGGCTAATCCCAGCGCTTCTTTTAGTCCGCCTTCGACATGACGCGCCCGGGTTGTCCTTTCCGATCTGCCTCGTGTAATGCAGTAGACTCGCGCTTGGTCCAGGAGCTCCCGGTCAATGAGGAATGTCTCATAGTTAACACGAGCAAAGTATGTGTCGAGATGAATGCAGAGATCATCGTAGGGAACCTCAATGGCCCATACGGACTCAATAGTCGAGTTCTCGTCCCAGAGCAAGTTATTCGCTAGGGTGTCTATAGCTGCTGGCTCGGTTCGTTGAGAGATGCCAACGGCTACATTTTCGCTGTTGAGGTTGTGAAGGTCGCCGCCTTCAATGTGGTAAGTCGATTCATGCTTGAAGAACTGAGGAGTCTCGCGGAAATCCGGATGATAGTTAAAAATCGTTTTATAGGCGATAACCTCACGGTTGCGCTCTGGCCAGTACATATGGTTGAGCGTGACACCTTCGCCGATGACGCTTGCTGGATCGCGCGTGAACCACATGGTGTTAAGGGGGGCTATGAGAAGGTCGTCGGGTGAGTATGCGTCTCCCGTCAGCTTTGAGAGGCTGAACACCTCCTTGTTCGTGTCGAAGACCTGGGAGTAGCGAACGCCGTTGACGGCTGCCTGGACCAGGTCGCGGGAACCTTCGATATGCTCAAGATACTCGCGAATGGCAGACTCGAGCTCAATGCCCCGCGCGCCGCATTCTGAAATGTAGCTATCGATAAAAGAGCGACGCGCTTGCTCTGTCGCATCAAGGGCTTCGGTAAGAAGGTTTTCAAGATTGAGAATCTCTACCCCTTCGTGCTCGAGCATCGCCGAGTAAGCATGATGCTCCCTAAGGGCTTTATCAAGATCGAATGAGCTGCTAGACGGACGCAACGTAAAGACCCGATTGAACTGCCCGTCGGGGTAGTTGCGCGTTTCGGGGCCGGGGCAGTGCAGGAGGGCCTTTTTTAGCTTTCCTATTTCGTTTTGAACATGTAGTGCGGACATAAGACCTCGCTTTGGCGATGAGTATTGATTGCTTCCATAGTGGCACATTACGAGTTCGATTCAATTTACATCATATCTGTCACAGGTGAATGGCACGAACCGGCTTAGTAATTGATGTTAAACATCAATCTAGAAAGCAAATTGAAAAATTACGTCAATCTAAAGTCCGTTTACGGGTCGATGCGCTTCGTTGGCGGGCGAAGAGACGGAAGGGTGTTTTGCGCGATGACACAATGGCTTTGCCGGCAACGAAAAACCCCTGAATTAAGGAGGAGAGATGGCAGAGACAGAAAAGAAGCGCACTCTTCGAGTCCCGCACGTGTACACCATCATTCTCGTCTTGATGGCCGTATTTGCCGTTCTGACCTGGGTCGTGCCTTCGGGTTCGTTTGAGCGCCAGGAGGTTAACGGTCGCGAGGTAACGGTCTCGGGCACCTATGAGCCTGTCGATAAGGTCTATACGGACGAGGACGGCAACGAGGTCGATCTTCGCCAAGGCATCTTCGAAGTACTTGAGGCCCCTGCGATCGGCATCCAGCAAGCGGTCGAGGTCGTTGCATTCATTATGATCGTGGGAGGTTCCTTCCAGGTCATCACGGCGACCGGAGCCATCACGAGCGGCGTCGCCCGAGTGGTGAAGAAGTTCAAGAGCAAGGACGTCCTCATCATTCCGATCCTAATGGTGCTTTTTGCCTTGGGCGGCAGCACCTTTGGTATGGCAGAGGAGACGCTTCCGTTCTTTGCGATTCTTATGCCGATCATGATGGCCATGGGCTTCGACTCAATTACAGCGTTCATGACGGTGTTTGTGGGTGCCCGTATCGGATACATCGCATCTACCGTAAACCCGTTCAACGTCCTGATTTCCCAGGGCATCCTCGGTATCCAGGGCAACCCCCAGCTTTGGTTGCGTACTATCGCCCTTGTCGTGCTCACGGCAGTTGCCATCGCATGGGTTGTGATGTATGCCCTCAAGGTTAAGAAGAATCCCGAGGCATCCCCAGCTTTCCACGATGATATCGAGAAGCGCAAAGAGTTTGGTGCGGACGAGAATCTCCTCGATAGCGAGTTCACCGGTAGGCAGAAAGCCGTTATGGTTATTTTCGTGCTTGGACTTGCCGCCATCATTTGGGGTCTGGTGGCCCAGGGCTGGTACATGAACGAAATCTCTGCGATTTTCTTGGCTATGGCCCTTCTTTCGGGTGTTGTTTCCGGGATGAATGAGAAGGAGATCGCTGGCGAGTTCGTTAAGGGAATTGCAGACTTCGCGTTCTCTGCCATCGTTGTTGGCCTCGCCCGCGGAATCCTCGTAATCGCCAATGACGGCCTCATCATCGATACGATTCTCAACACGCTCGCCACGGCTCTCTCTGGAGTTCCGGCAGTTATCTTTACGAGCATTCTCTACGTCGTGGATAACCTTCTGTCGATCCTCGTTCCGAGCTCCTCGGGCATCGCTGCTCTTACGATTCCCATTTTCGGCCCGCTTGTTGAGCTGATGGGCTTAAACCCCGAGGCTGCAGTTACCGGCCTTTCCATGGGCAGTGCTGCCATGTCTCTCATTTCGCCGACAAGCGCGATGCTCGTTGCCGGTCTTGGCGTCTGTAAGATTCCGCTTGGCCAGTGGTGGAAGGTCGCTTGGAAATTCTTCCTGGTCGTAAGCGTTATCTGCATGGCATTCACTGCGGTTTCGGGTCTTATCCCCCTGCCGTAAATGCAAAACCCCACATACAAGTTGTGAGAAAGAAGGATAGAGATGAACAAAGGACTGAACGTTCATAGCGAGATTGGCGCCCTCAAGAAGGTGTGCGTCCATCGCCCCGGTATGGATCTTGTAAACATGAAGGCGGAGGATTTCGACCGCGTTTGGATTCACGACGCGTTCTATCTGGACTATGCCCAGAAAGAGCACGATCAGTTTACCGACCTTCTTCGCGGCGCTGGCGCCGAGGTCGTCTATATGGAAGAGCTGCTCGCTGAGACGTTTGACAAAGTCGAGGGCACTCGCGCAGAGTTCATGACGAAGTTCATGGGTGAGTCCGGCATCTCCAACGCGGCCCTTCGCCAGGCCGTTGTCGAGAAGCTCGATTCCATCAAGGACAACAAGGAATTTGTCCTCACGGCTATGGGCGGACTGTATGTGCGCGACCTCGAGATCCCGCATGTCGGCGGCTCTCTTGCCAGCTTGGACGGCGATGAGCTGAAGGGCGACGACATGGTCCTCTTCCCCATGCCCGCCTCGTATTTCTCCCGTGATCCCCTGGCTGTCGTGGGCAAGGGCGCTACCATGAACCGCATGTACTGGAATCAGCGCAATCGCGAGGTAATCTTCTACGAAACGGTGCTCCGCAACCATCCCGATTACGCCGGTAGCCCCATCTGGTACGACCACAATAGCGAGTGGCATATCGAGGGCGGCGATATTCTCAACATCAACGCCAAGACGCTCGCCATCGGTATTTCCGAGCGTACCCAGACTGCGGCCATCGATGAGCTCGCCAAGAATATGTTCTGGGGTTCTGATGAGGCCGAAATCGAGAACATCTATGCCATCAAGATTCCGCACGGCTATGCCTACATGCATCTCGACACCGTTTGCACGCAGGTCGATCGCGATAAGTTCACGGTCTATCCCGGCATCTACCAGACGCTTCGTGCCTACCGCCTGACCAAGGGCGATTCGGAGGGGGAGGTGCATATCGAGGAGCTCGAGGGCACCCTGCAGCATATTCTCGAGCTTGCGACGGGTATGGACCACATCACCATGATTGAGTGCGGTGGTGGCGATCCGATCGAGGCTTCCCGTGAGCAGTGGAACGATGGTTCCAACACTCTTGCGGTCGCACCGGGCAAGGTCTGCGTGTATGAGCGCAACGTTGTCACCAACGATGCTCTTTACAAGGCCGGCGTCGAGCTGCTCGTCGCCCCCTCCGAGGAGCTTTCTCGCGGTCGCGGCGGCCCGCGCTGCATGACCATGCCGTTCTGGCGTGAGGAAATCTAGTCAGCGTTAGCGTATCTGGGCGGCGCGTGTGCGTCTGCGCCGCCCATCCCTCCTTGTGTGTTCCAACAACCGAAAGGACTCAAATCATGGCTCTTAATCTTTCTGGTCGAAGCGTTCTTACCCTGCTTGACTTTACGTCCGAGGAAATCGAGTACATGCTCGACCTCTCAAAGAACTTCAAGGATATGAAGCGCGCCGGTTATCCGCACCGCTTTCTCGAGGGCAAGAACATTGTCCTGCTGTTTGAGAAGACCTCAACGCGCACGCGCTGTGCCTTCGAGGTCGGCGGTATGGACCTGGGTATGGGTGTGACCTACCTCGACCCCGGCTCGTCGCAGATGGGCAAGAAAGAGTCCATCGAGGATACCGCCCGCGTGCTCGGTCGCATGTATGACGGTATTGAGTATCGCGGCTCCGACCAGTCGATCGTCGAGGAGCTTGCCGCCAAGGCTGGCGTTCCCGTCTGGAACGGTCTGACCAACGAGTACCATCCCACCCAGGCCCTTGCCGACATTCTTACCATGCGTGAGGAGTTTGGCGACACGCGCGGCATGAAGCTCACCTATATGGGCAAGGAGCAGGGCAACGTCAGCGACTCCCTGATGGTTATCTGCGCCAAGCTCGGCATTAACTTCTGCTCCTGCGGACCCAAGGGCGATGTCGAGGGCGCCACGCACTTCGATCCCGAGCTTCTTGAGCGCTGCCAGGAGATCGCCGCTCAGAATGGCTGCACGATCCAGCTCACTGAGGATATCGACGAGGGCGTCAAGGATGCAGACGTGATCTATACGGACGTTTGGGTCGGTATGGGCCAGGCTGAGGAGCTGTGGAAGAGCCGAATCGATCTTCTCTCTCCCTATCGAGTAACGCCCGAGGTCATGGCCAAGGCAAACCCCGGCGCCATCTTTATGCACTGCCTGCCGAGCTTCCACGATACGCAGACCACCATCGGCGCCGAGATTGCCGAGAAGTTCGGCGTGACCGAGATGGAGGTTTCCGACGAGGTCTTTGAGAGCGCGCAGTCTCGTGTGTTCCAGGAGGCCGAGAACCGCATGCATACCATTAAGGCCATGATGTACGCGACGCTTCGCTAGTAGCTGGGAAGTGAACGAATACTATGAGTAAACCGTACGGTAAGCCCGACCGCATCGTCGTCGCCCTCGGCGGCAACGCCCTCGGCAACAACCCCGT
>NZ_QRLE01000042.1:0-6026 GCF_003473055.1 Collinsella sp. AM13-34
AAAAGGAACGTCCCCAAGTGCCAGGGTTGCCCCTTTGTCGCGGGGGCTGCGTTGTGACACAATGGCGTTTGTTCGATTCGTGATGCGAAAGGCCAACTATGGCAAAAGGAACGTCCCCAAGTGCCAGGGTTGCCCCTTTGTCGCGGGGGCTGCGTTGTGACACAATGGCGTTTGTTCGATTCGTGATGCGAAAGGCCAACTATGGCAAACAAGAAAAAGAACTCCGAGGCCGCACCGACGCCCGAGCAGCAGGCCCGCGCCGCGTCGAGCTCTCGTAAGAAGCAGCGCAAGACGTACGTGTCTAAGACCGTCAAGATCGTTCTGGTGGTCATCGGCGTGCTGGCGATGCTGCTTTCCGTCTCGGCCATGGCATGCTCCGGCCTTATGTCGCAGGCAGAGGATACCTCGGGCTACAAGCTTACCGGCGGTGTGGCTGCCACTATCAACGGCACCAACCTCACCGAGGACACCGTGACAAAGCAGATCATGAGCATGCGCACGTCTTACGGCTACACCAAGGACAAGGACTGGGCGCAGTATCTGGTCGACAACGACCTCACGCCCAAGAAGTACCGCAAGCAACTCATCGACTCCTACACGCAGCAGATTCTGCTCCAACAGGCACAGAAGGAGAACGGCGTGACGGTGTCGGACGAGGAGGTCGAGAAAGCCTGGAAGGACGCGTGCAAGAGCGCGGGCGGCGCCAAGACCTTTAAGAAGACCCTTAAGACCTACGGCTACACCGAGGACACCTATAAGAGCTCGCTCAAGGAGAGCCTGGCGCAGCAAAAGCTCAAAGATGCCGTGGCGCCCACCAGCAAGCCCAAGGACAGCGAGATCGTCGATTACATCAACGAGAACCTGTCGAAGTACAACGATGCCCGCCGCTCGTCGAACATCCTGATCAAGGTTGATTCCGATGCGTCCGATGAGGACAAGGCTGCCGCCAAGGCTAAGGCGCAGGAGTGCCTGAACAAGATCAACTCCGGCGAGCTGAGCTTTGAAGACGCCGTGAAGCAGTATTCCGACGACACCGGCTCCAAGGAGAAGAAGGGTGACGTGGGCTGGGACAAGCTCACCACCTTTGTCGACAGCTACCAGACGGCACTCGAGGGGCTCAACAAGGGCGATGTGAGCGACGTGGTCGAGTCGACGTACGGCTATCACATCATCAAGTGCACCGACTACTTCCATGTCGATAATCAGGTCGATGACATCAACCAGGTGCCCAAGGCCATCAAAAAGTACGTCTCCAACGTGGTGAAGACGCAGGCGGCCAGCACTGCGTATAGCGAGTGGCTAGAGCAGTACAAGAAGGATGCTGACATCACCGTCAATCCCATGCCCAAGGACGTACCCTATAACGTGAGCCTGAAGGGCGTCACCAAGAGTTCGACCGACGATTCGTCGACGACTGAGTAATCATGGGGCGGTGCTCGCGCGAGTGCCGCCCACGCTATTAGAGAGGATTTGCAGATGACCAACGAAGAGCTGCAGAAGGAAATGATCGCGGCCATGAAGGCCAAGGACAAGGTTCGCCTGTCCATCATTCGCCAGGTCAAGGCCGAGGTGAAGAATATCGAGGTTAACGAGCGCCGCGATGTGACCGAGGAAGACGTCAATAGCATGATCAAGCGTCTGATTAAGCAGACGAGCGAGACGCTGGAGATGTCCATCAAGGCCGGCACCGACCAGGAGCGTACCGACAACCTGACCGAGCAGGTCAAGATTCTGGAGAGCCTGCTGCCCGCGCAGGTTTCGGGCGAGGAGCTCGAGGCCCTGATCGAGCAGGTCATCGCCGAGCTGGGCGCCACGTCCAAGAAGCAGATGGGCCAGGTTATGGGCGCACTCGGCAAGGCCACCGGCGGCAACTTCGACAAGCCGGCCGCGGCAAAGATCGTCGGCGCCAAACTCGCGTAATTTGTTACGCGGTTTTACCAAACCGCGTAACGGCTCGACGCTGCAAACCCGTACACACGGCAATCTGACGTTCAATTTCAAGGGCGCGACCATAAGGTCTGCGCCCTTTCATTTCACGTCACCTTGCTCGCGTGTACGGGTTTTCGCTGACTTATGCTCAACAAGGGCGGTTGTATTATTTTCGGTGCTCATTGGGGACAGACTTAAATGAGTACCCACGGGGGGTACTCATTTAAGTCTGTCCCCAATGAGTGGGTGGAAGATTGCGGGTTCTTTACGGGAATGTAGTGTGGGCTGCGGAAACGTGGTTCTTTCCGTACAATAGTTCAACTCGTGTAAACGCAGGGAAGGGACATTCATGGCAGACATGATCGAGATCAAACATCTCAACAAGTACTTTGGCGACCTGCATGTGCTCAAAGATATCAACCTCACCGTCAAGCGCGGCGAGAAGCTCGTAATGATCGGGCCTTCCGGTTCGGGTAAGTCGACGCTCATCCGTTGCGTCGATTATCTGGAGGAGCCCACGTCGGGCGAGGTCATTATCGACGGTACGCCGCTCACCAAAAAGAACCACCTGGAGATGGCTCGCAAGTATAGTTCCATGGTGTTTCAGCAGTTCAACCTGTATCCCAACATGACGGTGCTCGGCAACCTGACGCTCGCGCCCATCAAGCTGCAAAAGAAGAGCAAGGAGGAGGCGACCGAGATCGCCATCGCCGCACTCAAGCGCGTCGGCATGGCGCATAAGGCCGGCGAGTATCCGCAGAATCTCTCGGGTGGTCAGCAGCAGCGCATCGCCATCGCCCGTGCCCTGTGTACCAAGCAGCCCATCATCCTGTTTGACGAGCCGACCTCGGCGCTCGACCCCGAGATGGTCCAGGAGGTTCTGGACGTTATGATTGAGCTTGCGCAGGAGGACATCACCATGATCTGCGTGACGCATGAGATGGGCTTTGCGCGCCAGGTGGCCGACCGCGTCATCTTTATGGAGGACGGCCGCATTCTGGAGGAGGGCACGCCCGAGCACTTCTTCGATAACCCCGAGAACCCGCGCTGCCGCGAGTTCCTGTCCAAGATTCTGCACTAGGCGCGGTGATGGACATGACGGATATGACGAGGGCGGCTGTATCGCGCCGTCACTTTTTGCAGCTGGCTGGCGCCGGCATGCTTGCGCTGACGGGGACCGCGCTCACCGGTTGCGGCAACTCCACCAGCGGCGAGGGTTCCGACAAGGGATCCAAGCTTGCGGCCATCAAGTCGCGCGGCCATCTGAATGCCGGCGTTAAGAAAGACGTTCCCGGCTACGGCTATTACGACACCGCCAAGGGTCGCTTTGAGGGCATGGAAGTCGATTTGTGCTACCAGATCGCCGCTGCCGTCTTTGGCGTGAGCTACAAAGAGGCCCGCGCCCAGGAGCTTGTCGAGTTTACCGACGTAACGCCCAAGACGCGCGGCCCGCTGATCGATAACGGCCAGCTCGACGTGGTCGCGGCGACCTACACCATCACCGACGAGCGCAAGAAGAGCTGGGATTTCTCGACGCCGTACCGCACCGACTACGTGGGACTCATGGTCAAGAAGCGTTCGGGCTTTACCTCGATTGAGGACCTGGACGGCAAAGTTATTGGCGTGAGCCAGGGTGCTACCACGCAGGGCCTGATCGAGCAGATGATCAAGGACAACGGCTTTAGCTGCAAGCCCGAGTTTAGGGCCTTTAGCGGCTACCCCATCATCAAGAGTTCGCTCGACGCCGGCAATATCGACGTCTTTGCCATGGACCGCTCCACGTTGGCCGGCTACATGAACGAGACCGTCGAGCTGCTGCAGCCCGAGATCAAGTTTGGCGAGCAGGGCTACGGCGTGGCGACCAAGAAGGGCTGCGACCTTTCGGCCGTGGTCGATCAGGTGATTTGCGATCGCCTGGCCGATGGCTGGCTCGACCAAGAGGTCAAGACCTGGGGTCTTGTATAGGCGCTCGGCGTAGGAAGGAATCAAATGCTCGAAGGATTGTTTGACGCCGACCGCTGGTCGACGACATTTCAAAACATGGGGCCCTTCTGGGAGGGCTTTGGCGTGACGCTGCAGGTGGTCGTTGCCGGTCTGCTGCTGTCGCTGGTGCTGGGCACGCTGCTGGGCGTGTTCTCTACCACCCGCTCGCGCGTGCTGCGCGCCATAAGCCGCGTGTACGTGGAGTTTTACCAGAACACTCCGCTGCCCGTGCAGGTGCTCTTTATGTACATGGCCGGCCCGCAGTTTTTGCAGGCCATAACCGGTGCCGACCAGCCGGTGCGCATTGCGCCGTTCGTGTTGGGCTTCTTGGGCGTGGGCCTGTATCACGCGGCCTATATCTCGGAGGTCATCCGCACCGGTATCGAGGCGGTTCCGCGCGGTCAGATGGAGGCGGCCCAGAGCCAGGGCTTCACCCGTGCGCAGGCATACTGGTACATCGTGCTGCCCCAGACGTTCAAGATCATTCTGCCGCCACTGTGTAACCAGGCGCTCAACCTGGTCAAAAATACGTCGGTGCTGGCGCTTGTGGCCGGCGGCGACCTTATGTACTGTTCCGACAACTTTGTGAGTCTGTACGGTTACCTGCAGGGGTACATCGTCTGCTGCCTTATGTACTTCATTATCTGCTTTCCGCTCGCCATGCTGGTGCAGTGGCTCGAGCGCCGCTCCAAGGAGCGTCCGCGCGGTGTGAGCCTGGCCGAGCTGGGGCTCGACAACGTAGAGGAGGCCTAGCGCATGGAAATCTTCAACGCGACCAACCTGCTCTACATTTGGGGCGGCTTTGTTAAGACCATAGAGATCTCGGCGCTGTCGATCTTTTTCTCGCTCATCTTTGGCACGGTGCTGGCGCTCGTTAAAAGCTATGCGCCCCGCCCATTCCGTATTCTGGTGAGCGCCTATATCGAGCTGTTCCGCTGCACGCCGAACCTGCTGTGGATCCTGTTTATCTACTTTACGGTGCAGGGTTTGGACATTGTGATTTCGACCATTGCCTTTACGCTGTTTACCAGCGCCGTTATGGCCGAGATTGTGCGCGGCGGTCTCAACTCGATTCCGCGCGGCCAGTTTGAGGCGGCGCAGAGCCAGGGCTTTGGCTTCTTTGCCACCATGCGCTACATCATTCTGCCGCAGACGTTTAAGACGATCATTCCGGCGCTGTTTAGCCAGTGCACGACCGTCATTAAGGACAGCTCGTATCTTTCGGGCATTAACGTGGCCGAGCTCATGTACACGGCAAACGTCGTGATGGCCCACGCGATCGATCTGTCGCAGGTGCTTATGCTCTACGGCCTGGTGTTTGCGATGTACTTTGTGCTCAACTTTGGTATCTCGTTGCTGGTTCGCGCATATCAGAGGCGAATGGTGGCAGCGTAGAACGTGGCAAAGGGACAGCCCCTTTGTCACATAGAGAAAGGAATCGCGATGAGCGATCTGGAGAACAAGAAGAATCCTGTGGTCATTACCATCGCGCGCGACTTTGGCGCCGAGGGCCACGAGATTGGTCGCATGCTTGCCGACGAGCTGGGGATTCCACTGTACGACAACGAGCTGCTGGTGCGCGCGTCGCTGCGCGCGGGCGAGTCGCTCGATAAGATGGCCGCCTATGACGAGCGTCTGGCCGTGGAGAACATGGCGTTTCTGCCCGACCGCTACGATGCCCGTTCGTACTCGGACAAGCTATTCCAGAAGATGAGCCAGGTGATTTTGGATCTGGGCGAGACCGAGAGCTGCATTATCGAAGGCCGTCTGTCCGATTACCTGCTGCGCAACAACCCCAATCACATTGCCGTGCTGGTGACCGCACCCTTTGAGGACCGCGTCGAGATCGTGCGCAAAAAGCGCGGCCTCAACAAAAAGAAGGGCGCCAAGCTGGTCAAGCAGCAGCAGAAGGCGCGCGAAGCGTTCTATAAGCGCTATAGCGCCGGAAAGTGGAAGATGACGAGCGGCAAGGACATCGTCGTCAACCGCGCCAAGCTGGGTCGCGAGGGCTGCAAAGACGTCATCGCGGCGGCCTACCGCTACAAGCTGGCGCAGCTCGAGGGCTAGCCGATCAAAACCACCACAAAGGGGACAGTGAACTGCGCCCCGAAACT
>NZ_QRLE01000043.1:0-4983 GCF_003473055.1 Collinsella sp. AM13-34
TCCGCCGCCGCGCTCGACCAGGCGCGCGCCGCCAGCGAGAAGGCGGACGCCCAGACGACGGCCGCAGAGCAGGCGCTCGAGGCGGCGCGAGCCAAGGCCGACGCCCGCACGGTGCGCGCGCCGGCCGCCGGCACCGTGATGTCGCTCGCGGCCTCCCCCGGGACCTCCGTGCAGGCGCAGTCCGGCACGGCCCTCGCCGAGATCGGCGACCTCACCAAGCTCAGGGTCTCCCTCGCCGTCAACGAGGTGGACGTTCCGAAGGTGGCCGTGGGCCAGAAGGCGGAGGTGACGTTCCCCGCCGTCGACGGACTCAAGCTCGAGGGCACGGTGACGGACGTGGCGACGCAGGCGACGGCGGGCAAAGACTCGGGCTCGGTCGTCACCTACGACGTGGGGCTGCTCGTCGACGCTCCCGACCCGCGCCTCAAGCCCGGCATGAGCGCGAGCGCCGACATCGCCGTCCAGACGCTTGAGGACGCGCTCGTCGTCCCCGCGGGCGCGGTCGGGACCGACGCGGACGGAAACTCGACCGTCGAGGTGTGGGTGCCGGGCAAGGACGGCGCCGAGGGCAGGACCGAGACCCGCAGGGTCAAGGTCCTCCTGAAGACCGACGACGGCGCAGCCGTCGAGGGCGACCTGACGGAGGGCGACCAGGTGGTCACGTCGGCAGCGAAGGGCGGCGAGTGAGGTGGCGCGCCCGAGCGGCGCGCCCGCCGCAGCGCACCTCCCCGCGCCGGGGGCCGTCCCGGCCATCGAGGCACGCGGCCTGACGCGCTCCTACGCGAGCGCCGCCGGCCCCGTCCGGGCGCTGCGCGGCGTGGACCTCAGGGTCATGCCCGGCGAGTTCGTGGCGATCATGGGGCCCTCGGGCTCGGGCAAGTCTACCCTCATGAACGTGCTCGGTCTGCTCGACCGCGCGGACGCGGGGACCTACCTGCTGGAGGGCGAGGACGTCTCGTCGCTCACGGACGCGGAGCTCGCCTGGGTGCGCGCCGGGTGCATCGGCTTCGTGTTCCAGAGCTTCAACCTCCTGCCGCGCGAGACCGTCCTCGACAACGTCTGCCTGCCGCTCGCCTACGCCGGGGCGCCCCGGCGGGAGCGGCGGGAGCGGGCGATGGCCGCGATTGCGGCGGCGGGCCTGCCAGAGGGCTACGCCGGGCATCTCGCCCGCGAGCTCTCGGGCGGCCAGATGCAGCGCGTCGCCATCGCGCGGGCCCTCGTGGCCGACCCGGCGATCGTGCTCGCCGACGAGCCGACGGGCAACCTCGACTCGGCCACGGGAGACGCCGTCATGCGCACGTTCCAGGCGCTCTCCGCCGCCGGCCGCACCGTCGTGCTCATCACGCACGACGCGGGCGTGGCGGCGCGGGCCGGGCGGGCCCTCACCCTGCGCGACGGCCTGCTCTCCGAGGCGCTCGGGGGCGCGGACAGCCGCGCGTATGGCAGGGAGGCGCTTCGGGCGCTGCCCTCGCCGGCGGAAGGGGGCCCGCGATGAGGCCCGCGGACGTCTGCCGCGAGTCGGTGCGCGCGCTCGCCCACAACCGGGGCCGCACCGCGCTCACGGCCCTCGGTGTGGTGATCGGCATCGCCGCGGTCATCGCCATGACGGCGCTCGTCACGGGCGTGCGCTCCGCCATGGCCGAGCGGCTCGGGCTCTCGCAGGCGCGCGCCGCCTCCATCACCTACGCGGGCGCCGACGCCCTGGGGCTCACCGAGGCCGACGTGGCCGCCCTGCGCGCGGCGGTACCAGGCTTCGAGATCCTCTCGGGCTCGGTCTCCACGACGGCCTCTGCGACGTGGGGCACCGAGGCCGTGAAGGACATGGGTGTGCTCGGCGTCTCCCCCGACTGGTTCGAGGCCGCCTCGGCCAGGCTCGCTGCGGGCAGGCTCCTCGACGCCGCGGACGGCGAGTCCGCGTCGCGCGTCGCGGTGCTCACCGACGGCATGCTCAGACAGCTGGAGGGCGAGTCGGCCGACCCGGCGGCGGCCGTGGGACGCCGCGTCACCATCGCGGGCACGCCCTTCGAGGTGGTGGGCGTCCTCGCCGACGCCGGCGCGGCCTCGGGGCTCTCGTCGGCGATCATGCCGCTGCGCACCCTGCGCCAGCGCGTGGGATCGCCCGACGGCGCCGACCTCTTCACCTCCGTCCTCGCCTTCGCGCGGGAGGGCGAGGACGTCGACGGGCTCGCCCGCGAGGCCGCGTCCGCCATCGAGGCGCGCAAGGGAGGGTCGGGCAGGGCCTCGGTGTGGCCGATGAAGGCGGCCATGGAGCAGTCCGACGCCGTCATGGGCTCGTTCCAGCTGCTGCTCACCTGCGTGGCAGGCATCTCCCTGCTCGTGGGAGGCATCGGGATCATGAACATGATGCTCACGAGCGTGACGGAGCGCACCCGCGAGATAGGCCTGCGCCGCGCTCTCGGCGCGAGGAGGTCGGACATTGTAGCGCAGTTCCTGCTCGAGGCGGTGCTCGTGTGCCTCGCCGGCGGGGCGGCGGGCATGGCCGCGGGCTACGCCGCCGCCTGGGGGTTCGCCGGCATGGCGGCCCAGATGGCGGGCTCCGGGGCGATCACGCCGCAGGTGCCCGCGGCGGTGGCCGGCAGCACCGTGGCGGTGTCGGCCGCGGTCGGGGTGGTCTTCGGGCTCTACCCGGCCTGGCGGGCCGCCAGGCTCTCGCCGGTGGAGGCGCTCAGGCACGGGTAGCGCGCCCGGGAAGACGAGCCGGCCGCGGGGCCGGATGACATAGACGGGACAGTTCGGACAAGAACTCACGAGAGAGGAAAGGCAATGGAAGAGAAGACGAGAAAGTTCAACGCAAAGAGAATCGCGGTCGCGGCGCTGCTCGCCCTGGCGCTCGTCGCCGGGGGTGTCGCCGCGGGATGGCTCATCACCAGCCGGGACGCGGCGGGATCGGGCGGCGGGGAGGTGACCGACACCCAGTCCGTCGGCGGCGGCCCCGACTCCGGGCAGATGCCGCCCGACGCCAAGCAGGTGCCCGAGGACCAGCTCCAGGGCGGCGGGGAGGTGACGTTCTCGAGCTAGGGGTGACGGCACGGGACCGCTGAAAAGAGACTGTCCATGACGAGGGGCGCCAGCGGAGATTACCGCCGGCGCCCCTCGTCAATGAGTGGATTCTGGCTTCAGTCGCCCCACCTCACGAAAACCTACCCCGCTTGGTGGCGGCTCCACGAGATACAAGAAGCTCGAGGACCTTTTCTATTTCGGGCGGCTGCCTCCGTTGTCTTCCGGCGCTGTCGAGTCCCAGGGCAATCGAAGCGTTGCCGATGTTGGCAAACTGCCCGCATCCTCGCCGGCCTGGCTTGAGCGGCGGGACGACCGATGGGGATGGGCTTCATGCCCGCTTCTCCTTCTTGCATAGAGCGCGCCTCCTGCGATTGCGAGCGCTGCGGCGATGGCAAACGTGATGGCGGCGAGGATCCAGTTCCCCTCGGCGGCGAAGCCGGCGGCAAGGGTGGACGAGGCCACCGAAGGGATGCGCCCTATCGTGGTGATTGCGGCGATCTTCCACCAGGGGCAGCTCGTGAGCGCCGCGGCGTAGGTGAGGACGTCTTTGGGCGTCCCGGGGATAAGGAACACGGCGAACATGACCGCTTCGAGCCGCGTCGGATCTTTGAGCCATGGGACGGACCCCATCTGCTCGCGGGTGAAGAACAGCCCGACGAGCCTCGTGCCCAGGGTCTTCACGAGCGCTACGACGGCGAGCGTTCCAGCGAGTGCGCCCGCAAGGCAAAGGGCGGTCCCCTCCCAGAATCCGAAAAGGTAGCCCGCCGCGAGCTCGACCGGCTCTCCTGGCAGGACGGCGATTCGGCAGGCTGAGGGTGGAGCTCTTCCACCTCAGGGACTGGTCCGGCTGGACCGTGGACGGCTTCGTCAGGGTGCTCGGGCGCTATATTGGGTGGTACAACTCCGGCAGGCTCAAGTCCTTCGGCGGGGGCCCCACGATACGATAGGCGGCAGGAGGGCGAGGCTCGGCCTTGCGGCCCAGCCTCGGTCAAATAAATCGTCCGCACCCTCAAGGCAAAGAAAATCGATGAAAACGGTGGAGAAATCGTCAAGACAAAGGTATGTCCTCATTGTCAAATAGAGTTTGTGCCTACAAGTAACAGGCAGATTTTCTGTTCAAAGGATTGCTGCTATCAAGCAAGGCAAGACCAAAAGAAAGCCGACAGAGAGGAAGAAAGAGGAAATATTTCTTAATGAAGAGCGATTATTTTTGAATTTTACGGAGGTAATTATGGCTTTTGATTTTAAGAAAGAATATAAGGAATTTTACATGCCGAAGAACAAACCAGAGATTGTGAATGTTCCAAAGGCAAACTATATTGCTGTTAGAGGCAAGGGCAATCCGAATGAAGAAGGCGGAGCATATCAGCAGGCTATTAGCGTACTGTATGCTGTTGCTTATACATTGAAAATGAGTTATAAGACCGATTATAAAATTGATGGGTTCTTTGAGTATGTTGTACCACCACTTGAAGGATTTTGGCGGCAAGATGATATTGAGGGAGTAGATTATACAAACAAATCTGCCTTCAACTGGATTTCTGTTATTCGTTTGCCCGATTTTGTTTCCAAAGCGGATTTTGATTGGGCGGTAGAAACAGCAACGTGCAAGAAAAAACTTGATTGCTCGTCAGAAGAGTATCTTACGATTGATGAAGGATTATGCGTTCAAATTATGCATTTAGGATCTTTTGATGACGAACCTGCAACCACTGCACTTATGGATGCCTATTTGGAGCAGAATGGATATGTTAATGATATGAGCAAAGATAGGTTGCATCACGAGATTTATATGTCTGATGCAAGAAAGGTTGCTCCTGAGAAATGGAAAACCGTCATCAGGCACCCGATTAAAATGGCGTAAAATTTGAATTCTACGGAGGAAAGGATTACGTCCGTCGGGCTGGAAAGGGAAATCGGGGCGTCTCCCCCGCCCGTTCCGGATTCGACGCAAAGCAGCAC
>NZ_QRLE01000044.1:0-3811 GCF_003473055.1 Collinsella sp. AM13-34
TGAATGTGGGAGGTGTTCGGATAAAGTCGATAATCAAGGCAGCTTGTTCGTGGTTCAAACCTATATTCAATACGCGCGCTACAATTCAATACGCATGCTATAATCTGAGCATCATTCAATCAGCGGAGCCTTTGCCATGCGACGCTTCGAGTTAGGTTAGGTTAGATGAAGAACTAGCGATGCCCACTAAGGGTGCCCAAACGACCATTTTGTACGCTCGGTCGCGCGCTAGGGTGCCGCGTCGCTTCAGTATCTTCTCGTCTTGATTCCACAGCTCGCGTGCCTAACCCCTGCGCGGCCTCCTTTCGAAGGAGCTCGCCATGCAGTTGAATCTCACAAACATTAGTTACACCTATCCCGGTGCGGTCTCTCCCGCTGTAAGGGATGTCAGCGTCACGTTTTCCTCAGGATGGACTGCCGTGATCGGTGACAACGGATGCGGGAAGAGCACGCTAGCGAGAATCGCCACGCGCCTTATCGAGCCCGATTCCGGAACGGTGGGCCCGAAGCTGTTCTCCGTGTACTGCCAGCAGGATTCTTCGCTCGAACCTGGGAACCTCATCGACTTCGCGTCAGACTGGAACCAAGAAGCGCAGCGTGCAAGGGCGCTTCTGCATATCGGAGACGATTGGCCCTGGCGCTACGACACGCTCTCAGGCGGCCAGCAGAAACGACTCCAGATCGCATGCGCGCTCTATGCTCGCCCCGACGTGCTCGTCATGGATGAGCCGACGAACGACCTTGATGCCCCGACGCGTGAAATCGTGAGCGAGGCGCTAGCCTCATTCGATGGAGTCGGCATCCTCATCTCCCATGACAGGGAATTGCTCGATGGCCTCGTCGATCAGAGCCTCCTGTGCGACGGCGCACGCTGGATCATGCGCCCGGGCGGTTATTCGAAGGCGAGCGATCAGGCGGCAAGCGAACGTGCCACCGCGCTGCACGACCGAGAGAAGGCTATGCGCGAAGTGAAGCGGCTGAAGGCGGAGGCGCAGCGAAGGAGCGAGGAGGCGGCACGTCAGAAGGGCAAGCGCAGCAAGCGCGGTCTGGACAAGAGAGATAGCGACGGGCGCGCGCGGATCGGGCGCGCCATAGTCTCTGGGAAGGACGGTGTAGCCGGTAAACTATCAGCCGCCATGGATGAACGTCTTGCGAGGGCGGAGTCGACGCTATCGGAGAACTCTGTGCCGAAGCGCTACGACCACTGCATTAGCGATTTCGGAGAAGCCGCCAGATCGAGTATCGTTGCGCGCGTTGGTCCTACTCGGCTCTTAGCGGGCGAGTTCTGCTTGAATGTGCCTCAGCTCTGGGTCTCTCCAACTGACCATGTGGTGTTGACCGGAGCAAATGGGACGGGCAAGAGTCTATTGGTGCGTGCCATCATCGATTCCGTCCCCGAGAATATAAAGGTTGCCTATGTTCCTCAGGTTGTTGCGTCGGCCGAGCGAGAGCGTGCCCTTGAGCAGCTGCGCAAGCATACGCAAGAGCAAAAGGGGCGTATCCTGTCCATCGTGGCACGCCTGAACTCCGACCCCGATAGACTGCTCGATGGCGACGACCTGAGCCCCGGTGAGCTCCGAAAGCTGATGCTCGCGGAGAAGCTGGTTGCGGAACCCAACTTCCTCGTGCTCGACGAGCCGACCAATCACCTCGATATCGGCTCGATAGAGGCATTGCAGAGACTGCTCGTTGGATTCCCCGGGGCGATCCTTCTGGTCACGCACGATATCCGGTTGGCGGAAGCTGTAGGGCAAACGAGATGGCTGATCGAACAGCTCGTTGATGGTCACGCGCTAAGAGTTGGATGAATTGGAGCGAGTGGCTTGTCAATGATGGCGGTTCGATTTTGATCAGAATTCAACTGATTTCACGTCATTTTGTGGCTTTGATTCTGTACTCACTTTGTACTGCAGGTAATTATGGCTTTAGAGATCCTGCGATTCCTCTCCAAGCCACCGATGCGCCAGAGCAGCCATCCAAAAAGCGCCACCGCATTCTCTGGGGCTTCCTCTACGTGGGGATATTCATTGCCGTCTTCACGCTTTCGGCGGCCATCAAGCTGGTGAGCAATCCCCTCGGCGACGATTTCTCCGTCGTTTGGAACGACTCGGTGGGAACGGTTTATGCCGACATCCCCTACGGCGACGGCGACGCGAACAAGTTCGACCTCTATGTACCCGCCGACCGGTCGCGGCAGCACTACGGGTTGGTCGTGTACCTGCACTCCGGCGGGTTCACCAGCGGTGACAAGGCCGACGACGCGCGGACCCTCCATTGGCTCTGCGCTCAGGGCTACGTGGCTGCGGGTATCAACTACACGCTTTTCAGCGAGCAGCACCCCGGGGCGAACATCCTCACGCAGTCTCTGGAAATCAAGAGAGCATGGACGCGGTGGTCGCCGAGGCGGCCAAGCTGGGCTACCCCGTGAACGAGATGGCCATCGGGGGCGGATCGGCCGGCGGGTGCCTCGCCCTGCTGTACGCTTACCGCGACACTGCGGAATCGCCGGTGCCGGTGAGGTTCGTGTTCGAAGCCGTGGGGCCTTCCAGCTTCTACCCCGAGGACTGGGACAACTACGGGCTGGACAAGCCGGAAGCCCAAGCAGAAGCGGCGGGCCTGTTCGGCGTTATGACGGGTGCCAAGCTCACGCCGGACATGTTCGGTACGCCCGCCTACGACGCCGCCGTCAAGGACGCCTCGGCGCTTCTCTGGGTGACGAAGGACGCGGTACCCACGGTCATGGCCTACTGCACTCACGACACTATGCAGCCCTTCAAGGCATCGGTACGCCTCGATAGGGCGCTTACCGAAAACGGCGTCCCCCACGACTGCTTTGTGGCGGAGCACTCGGGTCACGGGCTCCAGAACGACAGCGCAGTCTATCGGCAATATCTCGAAACGGTGCTGGAGTACCTAAAGACCTACATGCCCCCGGAATCCTAGCTGGCTTTGAGTCCGTCAAAGAGGCGTGCATCTAGTGCAAGGCATTCACTAGTGCCGTGATCAGGAACGCGATAAGGAAGCCGAACCCCGCACCGCAGGCCATCTTGAGCGCAGGGCTGAGCCGTGACCTGCGTCTGGAAAGCGCATCGGTCTCGCTCGGAGCCTCCTCGCCGTCCATGAACGCGCTGATCTCACGGAACGTCACAAGGTCATGCTCGCGTTTGATCCTCTCGATGCGCGACGTGCATACGAGCGACGGGATCCAGAATGCAACAAACACGAGTATCCCGATCAGCGCGCCTGTGGACATATGCGGGATGAACGATGGCTCGGGCAGTAGTGCGTAGATGCCTGCCATGCATGCAATCCCCGCGAGCAGCAGGGCAGCAGACCCCATCGCCAATCGCTCCATCTCGAGCGCATCCTTGCTTACGACTTCCTTCATTGAAACCACGTCTCCTTTCACAAGTTCATCGATGGAGACGCCGAAGAGGTCGCTTAGAAGCAGCAGGCTTTGGACATCCGGATAGGTCTTTCCGTTCTCCCAGCTGGACATCGTCTGTCGCGATACGTAGATCGCTTGCGCGACGGCCTCTTGCGAGAGCCCCAAGCGCTCGCGGTGCGCTTTCAGCTGTTTCGGCAACTCCATCGGCTCCTCCTTTCGGGAGACGAAGTTTCTATTTCTCTGAAACATGTTCTACCAAGATGGCTTTACATAGGCCGTCGATCAAGTGTATCAGCATGTCTGATGTTCTTTACATAGGCCGCTGACCTTGGGTTTTTCTTGCATGACAAACAGATTGGCAATGGAATCGCCACGCTCTTTCTCCGCCGTGGAGCTGCCGGGAGGCCTCTCCGAGCTCCTCGC
>NZ_QRLE01000045.1:0-3691 GCF_003473055.1 Collinsella sp. AM13-34
AGCCGGCCGACGGGCGAGCGCACCGCGGCGGGCAGCACGCCGGCGACACGCAGGGCGGCACGGACGCCGCGCGCCCCGAAGGCCACCATCGCCAGCAACGAGAGGAGCCCGGCGAGGGCCACGAGGTTCGCCATGGCCTGGGAGAGCTGCCCGCCCGCTGATTCTGCCGCCGGGAGGCCGGCGAGGGGCGTCGCGAGGGCGCAGGCGACGAGCGCCCACCCGAGGATGGGGTGGCCGCCCCGCCCCCGCCTTCCTGCGCGGCCTCCCCGCAGCGAATCCACGGGCCTCACCCGTGCGGCGCGCACGGCGGCCGCGACGGAGCCGAGCATGCAGGTCGCGACGCCGAGGGCGAAGGAGAGGGCCCACGCGGCCGGGGAGGCGAAGAACGGCGGAGGCGTGAAGGATCCGAGGCCGCCGCTGAAGCCCTCCGCCGCCATGCCGTCGAACGCGGGGACGAGCAGGGCGGAGAGCGGCACGGACGCGAGGCTCCCCGCGAGCGAGCCGACCGCCGAGGCGATGCCCACGAGCAGCAGGGCGCCGCGCCCCGCCTGCCCCGGCGTGGCGCCCATGAGCCGCCAGAGCGCGAACGTCGGGCGGCAGCGCTCCACCGTCGCGGCGCCCACCGCCGAGAGCGAGAAGAGGGCAAGCAGTGCCACCTCGGCGTACACGGTGACCGAGACCGCCTGGAACTCGAAGGCGGAGAGCCCCGCCGCGCCGGCGGCCGCGCCGAAGGCTTTCGACGACGTCCAGGCGAACTGGTTCGCGCACACGCCCACGAGGGTGGAGGTCGCGGCGATCACGAGCACGATCGGGACCCAGCTTGCGAGGTCCTCGCGGAATATCCTGAGCGCGTACCTACCCACGGCCGATCGCCCCTTCCCGCGTGCCGGCGAGCACCTGCTCGGGCGTGCAGTGGCCGGCCACGCGCGTCACCAGCCCGTCGCGGACGAACGCCACGCGGTCGGCCGTCGCCGCGGCGTCCACGTCGTGCGTGACCATGACCACGGTCGTGCCGGCGTCTGCCATCTCACGCAGGACGCCCAGGACGAGCGCGGTGTTCCTCGTGTCCAGGGCCCCCGTCGGCTCGTCGGCGAAGAGCACCGCCGGGCGGGAGAGCAGGGCGCGCACCAGGGCGGCGCGCTGCTGCTCGCCGCCGGACAGCCCTCCCGCGGGCGCCTTCGCGCGGTCGGCGAGGCCGAAGCGCCCGAGCAGGTCGCGGAGCCTCCCGCGGTCGACCTTCCCCCGCGCGAGGGCGATCGGCAGGGTCGCGTTCTCCTCCACCGTGAGGTAGGGGACGAGGTTGTAGCTCTGGAACACGAACGCCGCAGCCTGCCGCAGGAAGCGGGTGCGGGCGCCCTCGCCCATGGCGTACAGGTCGCGGCCCGCGACCAGCACACGACCCTCGTCCGGGGCGTCCAGCCCGCTCATGCAGTACAGGAGGCTCGTCTTGCCCGCCCCCGACGGCCCCACGATCGCCGTGAGCCCGCCCGCGGCCGCGAGCGAGCAGCCCCTGAGGACCGGGACGCGCTCCTCGCCCGTGTCGGCCCAGCGCTTGACGCCCTCGGCCCTCACCTCCGCCGCAGCCATGCGCGGCACCTCCCTTCGGGCGGGCGCCCCGCGCCCGCCGACTCGTCCGTTCGACGCCACCCATGGAACCACCGCCCGTGCGCCCCGACGCCGCGCGCCAGTCGGTTGCCATCTCCAGATGGCAGTCTCGGTCTCGGTTCTGGTGCCACCACACCAGCGTGGGTGGGGGATACAGTTGCAAGTGGAGGTCATAAGCTGCGTCGAGGAAGGAGCCGGAAAATGAATCGCGCCGCATCTCCCTCGATTCGGAGAGCTTCTAGATTACAATGTTAAAAACTTGCACGAAATGCAAATCTTTCGCATGGGGGATTCATGATCATCCGTCAGAAGTACCTTGACCAGCTTCTCGCCTTTCGGGATCGAGACCTCGTCAAGGTCGTTACGGGGGTTCGTCGTTGCGGGAAGTCGACCCTTCTGGACATGATGCGCGAGCATCTGGCAAGGGAGGGCGTTTCCCGGGAGCGACTTCTCACGTTCAAGATGGAGTCCATGGAGTTTGATGGCTTGGATTATCGCGGGCTTTACCAGCTTGTTCGCAAACGGACAGAGGGAATCGTCCATCCCTATCTCTTTTTTGACGAGCTCCAAGAGATCGAGGGTTGGGAGCGCGCGATTAATTCCCTGCACGTTGACCTTGATTGCGATATGTATATCACGGGGTCCAACGCCTATCTGCTGTCGAGCGAGCTTGCCACGCTGCTCTCGGGGCGTTATGTGGAGGTCGAGATGCTGCCGCTCGTCTTCTCGGAGTTTCTCGATTTCCAGGGAGCGTCACTGTCCTCTCGCGCTGCGGCTGGGATGGATGTCTTCGAGTTGCCGGATGGCTCGCTTAGCACGGCGGTTGGCCTGTTTGATCATTATCGTCGCTACGGCGGGCTGCCGTACCTATCCTTGGGTACGCTAGACGGGGCGGTTCATAAGGCCTATTGCAGGTCACTGTACGAGACGGTCGTCATCCGGGATATTCTCGAGCGCGATCGCAGGCGTGGCCGCAGGCAGCTCACAAGCCCTGATTTGCTGGAGCGGACATGCCGCTTCCTTGCAGACAATATCGGTAACGAGAATTCTGTCAACAGTATTGCCGGAGCGTTGCGGGCTGACGGCGTCGAGGCTGCTAACAGTACTGTCGACGCCTACATGGGAGCGCTTGATGAGGCGTATCTCTTCTATCCTGTTCGGCGTTATGACATCAAGGGCAAGGATCTCCTGAAGACAGGTGGAAAGCGTTATATCGTGGACACAGGAATCCGTAATTATCTGCAGGGCTACCGTGATTCCGATCAGGGGCGCGTTTTCGAGAACATGGTCTATTTGCAACTTCGCTACGAGGGCTTTGAGGTGAGCGTTGGAAAGCTGCGCTCAGGTGAGGTGGACTTCGTAGCGTCGGGGTCAGACGGGCGTGCGTACATTCAGGTAACCGAGGATATGACTGACTCGGCGACCATGGAGCGTGAGCTCAGGCCGCTGCGCGCCATACGGGATGCATATCCAAAATTCGTTATTGCTGCCCGGGGGAGTTATCCAAGGGAGGTTGACGGGATTCGTATCTTAGGGGTTGCTGACTTCTTTTTACATGGAAGACCGCTGTTAGTGTAGAAGGAGTTCTTCATCCATGTATGTTATTAAAAAGTTTATTAAAGAGAAGATGAACGATAGATTATTTCGGGCATTGTTCCTGTCGGCAGTAGTCTTTGCGTTAATGGCTTCATTTTCATGTCCCCTTTCGATTCTGAGACCATTTTTCGGCCTATTTGTTTCAGCATCTCTTTATTTTGTTCCCGTATGGTTGCCATCGAAGTTTCAAATTCGCGAACAGCGAGAGACTAAGATAGGAGTCCATCCAATCGCATGGGCAATCTGGCAATCTGGCTACTGCTTTATAACAATAATGTATCTTCTGATAATCATAAATACTAGTCACACTGGAATCCCAGTATGGTCATTTGCTTTTCCAGCGGTAGTGGGCAGCGGATATTTAGTTAGCTATGGAGATAAATTCATTATAGAGAATCGTCTCTCGGATTCGATGCCAAAGGCTCAGTACAACTACGCGCACGCATTAATCCTTGATTATCGACTTTATCCGAACACCTCCCACATTCAT
>NZ_QRLE01000046.1:0-3096 GCF_003473055.1 Collinsella sp. AM13-34
ACCCCCGGCATCATCACGCTCCCGTTCTGGAGCATGACCGCAAAGCTGCCGGATGCGCACCTGCTGAGCGTAAACATCTCGGGCGACTCGGCTCCGCTGCAGCTTGGAAGCAAGGCAGGGGCGATCCAGGCCGATTTGGGCGCCCTGCTCTCGGCGGCGCGGGCAGGTGGCGAGTAACGCGGAGCGGTAGACGCGCAATGAGGTTTTAGCCGCAGCCTCCGAACGAGAGGGCTCGGAGGCTGGTATTCCTGAATCGCAGGTCACGATGGGTTATCGGAATCGCGAAGAGCGGATACCGCCAGTAAGCCCCCTTCGGAATAGGCGTTGAGCAGCTCCTGGGCATGGGCGAACTCGGGGCCTCGTCTCCAGCCGAGCAGGCGGTTGACGGCCAGATTGCCCTGGACGTTGTGGACGAAGACCAGGAAGGCGTCTTCGCGTGAAAGCCCTGTTTTCTCCATGACCCAGGGAACCATCTGCTCCGCTCCGCGTTCTATGACGCGCTGGGCTACGCGAGCGTATGCGTCGCTGTCCGAATAAAGCAGGCGATAATCGTCGTCTGCCGGCGGACGCTGGCAAAGCGTTGCCGATTCAACCCCCTCAAGCGGGGGAGCCGCTGCCAATGCCTCGTCGATAAGCGCATCGAGCAGCGCGTACTTATCCTCGTAATGCAGATAGAACGTTCCCCGGTTGATCTCGGCGCGGCGGCAGATGTCCGCCACCGTCATCTTCGCGAAGCCGACCTCGGCCAGCAGCGCGAAGAACGCCTCCTGTATGACCGAGAGGGTGTAGCGCCGCCGGCGGTCGATCTTGGTTTCTCCCATCGCCTCTCCAATCTGAGTCGTTTGACAATGTCCAGTAGCTGTTCGTTTATCGACAGGTGCACGCGTTTGTTCATTGCCCCTGCGAAAATCAACAAGGATACTGTTTATAGACACCTGTTTTTTATAGCTGAAAGGGAGCACGGATGACCCTGTGCGAGAAGCTCGGCATCGGGCTTGTCAGCCGATCGTTTTCCCATCGGGCCGTCTATCGAAACGGCGGCACGTCATACGATTTGAGCGATTGCGAGCCCGCTGCTTGCAAGCAAGATATCCAGGCTTTTGCCCGCAAGGTGGGGAAGGCTGATTGCGTGTTTACGGGAGAGGCAGGTAGGCAGGCGTTATGAGCATCTGCATCAAAAATCAGATTCAGAATATGAATATCGTCATCGGCTGCACGGTGGGGTGTCCATATTGCTATGCCCGTAACAATGTGAAACGTTGGCATATGATTGACGACTTCGCTGATCCTGCGTTCTTCCCGAGCAAGCTCAAGATGATGGAAAAGAAACGCCCGCAGAACTTTCTCCTTACCGGCATGAGCGATCTCTCCGGGTGGAAGCTGGAATGGCGAGACGAGGTATTTGCAAAGATCCATGAGAATCCACAGCATCAGTTCCTGTTCCTGACCAAGAGACCCGATTTGCTGGATTTAGATACCGACCTGGAAAACGCATGGTTCGGCGTTACGGTGACGAGGAAAGCGGAGCTGTGGCGTATCGACGCCCTTCGGAAAAACGTCAAAGCAAATCACTTCTTCGTTACTTTTGAGCCGCTATTCGACGATCCCGGTACGGTCGACCTTTCCGGAATCAACTGGATCGTCGTCGGTACCATGACCGGGGCGCAGAGCAGGAAGGTTCATACGGAACCGGAGTGGGCATGGTCTTTGACGGACCAGGCGCACGCGCTTGGCATTCCAATGTTTATGAAGGAAGACCTCGTCTCTGTCATAGGGGACGAAAACATGATTCAGGAATTGCCGGAAGAATTCGAAAGAGTGCTGGAGGTGCAGAGAACATGGCGGAAGTGATCGATGGAATCCTCATCAATGAGGTGGAAGCAAAGAACATCATGACCAAGTCCAGCCTGCCGGTAGGCGGCTACTCGGTCAATCCCTATGTAGGCTGCACGCATGCCTGCAAGTATTGCTATGCCTCCTTTATGAAGCGCTTTACCGGACACAAGGAGGAATGGGGCACCTTTCTTGATGTGAAGCATTGGCCGGAAATCAAGAATCCGAAGAAATACGCTGGACAGCGGGTGGTTATCGGTTCTGTGACGGATGGCTACAATCCACAGGAGGAGCGATTCGGGAATACCAGGAAACTCCTGGAGCAGCTGATTGGCAGCGATGCAGATATTCTGATCTGCACAAAGTCCGATCTTGTGGTACGGGATATCGATCTGCTGAAGAGGCTTGGACGAGTGACCGTTTCATGGTCGATCAACACGCTGGATGAGAACTTCAAGAACGATATGGACTCCGCGTCGAGCATCGAGCGTCGTATCGCTGCTATGAAGCAGGTGTATGACGAAGGTATCCGTACGGTCTGCTTCGTGTCCCCGGTATTTCCCGGCATCACGGATTTTGAGATGATTTTTGAGCGAGTAAAAGATCGGTGCGATTTGTTTTGGCTCGAAAATCTCAATCTTCGGGGTGGTTTCAAAAAAGCGATCCTGGATTATATCGCCGAGAAACATCCCAATCTCGTACCGCTTTACGATGAGATCTATAACAAGCGCAACCGTAGCTATTTTGAAGCGCTTGAAGTAAAAGCCGAAGAAATGGCCAAGAAGTACGATTGCCCCTTTGTGGACAACGAAATGCCTTATGGCAGAGTCCCCCAGGGGCATCCGGTGATCGTGGACTACTTCTATCACGAGGAAGTCCGAGGGTCAGATAATAGCGGAAAAAGAAATCGTTAAACGGAAACCGACGACGATTCGCTCGAGCGATTAGCGTCCACGCGTGGCTTCTGCCGATTGGCGCAACGGGCGACGGATTAAGGGATCGCTCGGGCGGATGATCCCGCTGCAGTACAGGCGGTCGCTCAATTTAGCGGCATGAGCGTTTTCGCACGGAAAACCAGTATCCCCTGTGCCGAGTTTAATCGTAGCGAATACAATGGGCACTGAGCTTCAATCGAAAGTAGTCAAGAGCCTTTTCGACGGCTTCTACCACCTCTACCCCAGCCTCGAGCAGCAATGGGCCTACTACGCGCGATATATCGATTTCATGCTGCGCGAGCCGACCTCGCAGCCCTATCTCGACCTA
>NZ_QRLE01000046.1:3106-3570 GCF_003473055.1 Collinsella sp. AM13-34
TTCATGCTGCGCGAGCCGACCTCGCAGCCCTATCTCGACCTACGGTCCCTCATCGGCCATAAGGACTACTTCATCCTGAGCACCAATGTGGACACCCAAGTCGAGAAGACGTTTCCCACCGAGAGGATCTGCAACTATCAGGGAAGCTTCGCGCACCTTCAATGCAAGCAGCCATGCTGCGACGAGCTCTTCGATGCGAGCCCCTACGTCGAGCGCATGCTCGCGGGCATGGCGGGGTTCGAGGTCCGCAGCGAGGATGTCCCCCGATGCCCGCACTGCGGCTGGCAGCTTGTGCCGTGGGTGCGCGACGACACGTTTCTGCAGGGTGCGGCATGGCGCGAGAGCCTCGGACGATACGAGCGCTTCGTGCGCGAGCGCAGCGATCGCCGCGTGCTGTTGCTGGAGCTCGGCGTGGGCGAGATGACCCCCGGCATCATCACGCTCCCGTTCTGGAGCATGACCGC
>NZ_QRLE01000047.1:0-2789 GCF_003473055.1 Collinsella sp. AM13-34
AAGAAATGGGAGGCAGTTCACAGGCACCTTTGTGGTGGTTTCGCATCGTGGTACCATGGTTCATATCGTTGTTTAAACGACTAAGGGAGTAGACACCATGGAAGAGGCCTATCGTCAAGCACGCAAGCGCGGCGAGCAGGGACGTCGACGCGCCATCAGCCAAAGCGAGCATCCATACCTTACGGACCTCGACAGTTTGGTTGCTCAGCTCCCCTTAGGTCAGCGAGAGAGCGTCGGCCTGCGGGATATTCCACTCGAAATGGTCGTCGGCACGGTCACCAAGGGCCGTCAGTCTGCCTTTTCGTGCAACTTTATGCCCCTGTTGCCATTTAGCACCGAGTTCGCCCGCAAGTGGTCCAACCTCTACGACATCCAGGTGACCGAGGGCTATCGCGACCCCATCATCGTCACCGAGTTCATGCATCGGTTCTACGTCCAGGAGGGCAACAAGCGCGTCAGTGTCCTCAAATTCCTGGACGCCCCGACGGTTTCGGCCAAGGTCACCCGCCTCTACCCCGGAAAATGGGATTCCGTCGAAAGCCGCCTCTATGGCGAGTTCTGCGCGTTTTGGCGCGTCTGCCCCCTATACGAGATCGAGTTCTCGCGCGAGGGAAGCTACGAGACGCTCGCCAAGATGCTCGGTCAGGACCTTGTCGAAAAATGGCCGCAGAAAAAGGTCGACTACCTGCGCCACACCTTCCTACTCTTTAAGCGCGCCTACCTGCGCGCCGGCGGCGACCACCTGGACATTACGCCCGCCGACGCCATGCTCGTCTACCTCAATGTGTACAACCAAGACCGTCTACTGGATACGCCGACGGACATCGTCGTAAACCGCCTGTGCAAGATTTGGCGCGAGCTGGTCATTGCCGGCAAAAATGACGAGGACAAGGTCGATCTTGTCGAAGCGCCGAGTGTCGATGAGGAAGAGTCGCCCGCCAAGTCCACCTCCGGTGTGCTCAACTTCTTTATGGGCAAGACCGTCTATTCGGCGGCCAATCCCCTGCGCATCGCCTTTATCCATGAATTCCCTTGTGCAACGTCGAGCTGGGACAGCCTACACGACCAAGGGCGTCAGTATCTCGACGAGCACTTTGGCGGTATCGTGCGCACCGAGGCGTTCGAGGACTGCCACGATCCGGACGTGTTCTACGCCGCCGTGGAAACGGCTGTCAAACATGGAGACAACGTCATCTTCTCGACCTCGCACCGCCTGATGGAATACACGCTCAGGGCAGCCGTTGAGTATCCCCAGGTTCGGTTCCTTAACTGTTCTATCGGCCTTCCCCACCAAAGCGTCCGTTCGTACTTTGGCAAGATGTACGAGGCCAAGTTCCTCCTGGGCGCCCTTGCGGCTAGCATGGCGGACAACCATCGCATTGGCTACCACGCGTCGGTCTTTGCGTCGGGCGCGCTTAGCGAGATCAACGCCTTTGCCATCGGCGCCTCGCTGCTCGACCCTCGCGCGCAGGTAATCCTCACCTGGGGCGATGTACCCGCCGGCGGTCTTGCCGAGGCCATGTGCCGCGAAGGCGTGAGTGTTATGACCGGTGTCGACATGTCCAAGTCGCTGGAGGACCCCACGGCCTACGGACTCCACCGCCTGGTCGATGGCAAGGTCGTCGGCATCGCCATGCCGGTATGGAACTGGGGCCGTTACTACGAGCTTATCGTGCGAAGCCTGCTGCATGGCACCTGGGATGAGACCAGTGACAACAGCCAGGTTCGCGCCGTCAACTACTGGTATGGTATGAGCTCGGGCGTTATCGACATTCGCTACGCTCCGGGCCTGCCCTATCAGACGCGCAAGCTTGTTCAGCTACTGCGCAATGGCATCGTCGAGGGCTCCATCAATCCATTTGGCGGCGAGCTCCATAGCCAAGACGGCGTGGTGCAGATCGAGGGCTTTCCCCCACTGCCGAGCACGCAAATCGTCGAGATGGACTGGCTGGCCGACAACGTGGTGGGCACCATTCCGCAACTCGACGATGAGCCGAAGGTCCGCGCCCTATGAAAATCCTTGCCATAGCCGATACCGAAGAGCGATGCCTGTGGGAGTGCTTTCGCAAGGAGCGCTTTGAGGACGTTGACCTGATTCTATCCGCAGGCGACCTGGATCCGGACTATCTTGAGTTTTTGGTCACTGTCATCAACAAACCGCTTGTGTACGTTCGTGGCAACCACGACGACCGCTACGCGCGCCATGCACCGGGCGGGTGCATTTGTGTTGAGGACAGCGTATATGTGTACCGAGGTATTCGCATTGCGGGTCTGGGCGGTTCCATGCGCTACCGCGACGGCGCGAACATGTATACCGAGCGCGAGATGGCAAAACGCATGCGCAAGCTATCGCGAAAAATCGCACTGGTAGACGGATGCGATATTCTACTTACCCATGCACCCGTCGCAGGCATGGGCGACCTGGACGACCTGCCGCATCGAGGATTCGAGTGCTTTAATGCGGCTCTTGAGTCTTGGGGTCCCGACTATATGATTCACGGGCATGTGCACCAAAGCTACGGCCCCAACTTTCAACGCGAGCGCCAACACCCATGCGGAACGAAGATTGTCAACGCCTGCGGCTATACCAAGATCGAAATTGACGAGGCGCGCTACCCCACGCGCGGTTGGAAGGCCGCTTGGCTCAACTCGCAAACCATGCGCCGCGAGCTCAAACGCCACGAAGCAATCGAGTCTTCAACCGCCAGAACCCCCTGGTAACTGCCAACAACCACCACGAAGGGGATAGTGAACTGCCTCCCATTTCTTGGACATCGGGAAATGGGAGG
>NZ_QRLE01000048.1:0-2613 GCF_003473055.1 Collinsella sp. AM13-34
CCAAACCGGACCTGATGGTCCAACTTTTTGTCCGCAGTCCCTGGTTTTTACTTTAGTAGATGTGTGGGACATGCCTTACAATCTACCAAGTAGTTCATACTGAGCGAAAAACGGAGAGAAGGGTCCTGATGCGTCCTTAATGTTTCATGCGGATAGATTGATTTGACAGACGGTGGCGAATACCCACCGCCCGTATTCGTATGAAACAAGGAGTCTCCATGCTCGCATCTCTTCTCTCAAAACCTCAACCTTCGCTGTCCATGCAGGCCAAGCGCCTGGTAGCGATGCGCTTTCTCATCTACACCGGGTTTCAGACCAGCTACTTTATCGGCGTCATCGGAACGCTTACCTATGCGGACGATGCCTCGGTCGTCGCGACATCGCTGGCCGTCCTGTTTATGAACGTTTTCGTGATCCTGGGATCCTTTGCGGGCGGCGCTGCGCTCGACGCATGGGGTCCGCGCCGCCATTTCTTGCTGAGCATCGTCGGCACGCTCGCAACTGGCACGGCAATCATCGCCTTTGGTAGCGCGACCGGCGTCGTCCTGCTCGGCGCGGTGTTTCTGGGCTTTACGATGGGATTCGCCCAGCCCATCGCCACATCCTATCCGGCTTACCTCACCGACGATCCTGTCGAGCTCAAAGACATCAACTCCGCCATCGCCATGTTTTCAAACGTGAGTATCATCGTTGGTCCCACGCTGGGCGGCTTTGTCGCGGCGGCTGCATCGTCGCGCGCGGTGTTCGTGCTCATGATGCTCTTTACCGTGCTGGCGCTCATCGCCGGCTGGGGCTTTAGGCCGCAGACCAGCCATGTCGCCGGGCATGCGGATGCCGATTCGGCAGAGGAAGGGGAGCGTGCGGGGCAAAGCTCCAACCCCAGCGCATCCACTCGCGCCACCTTCGCGACTAGCATCAAGACGGTCTTCACCAACAGCGTCCTCGCGCTACTTTTCTGCATCATTTTTCTTTCGAACTTTGGCTACGGAGCCTTCGATCCGCTCGAGTCGTTTTTCTATCGCGATGTCCTACGCGTCGGCGTTGAGTGGATGGGCTGGCTCTCGTCGGCCTCGGGCGTGGGCGCGGTGCTGGGTGCCGTGCTCGCGCTCCGCTTGCCGCCGCACTTGGTAAACCTAAAAACGCTGCTCGTGGCACTTATGTCCGTGGGCCTGGGAAGTCTGCTCTATGTGGGGACGCCGTACGTGGGCGTGGCCCTCGTCGGCCAGATCGCCCTGGGCATAGCTTGGGGTGTCGTCAACCCGCTCCACAACACCATTGTGCAGACGACGGCACCGCTCGAGCAGCTTGGCCGTGTGAACTCGGTCATGGGCTTTGGCAATATGTTCGCCGGCGTGGCCCCTCTGGCGATTGCCCCGTGGCTGGCGGCAACATTTGGCGTACAACGGACACTCGTGGGAGCGGGCATGGTCGTGACGGCGGTTCCCGCGGCGTTGCTGTTGTTTGGACGCCGGCATTTTGATCGTGCCGCAAGGCAGTAAAACCATCACAACATTCGATGAAAACCGCGTTTTTGCCGAAAAACATCGAATGTTGTGATGGTTTGCGCTCTGGGCCAGGCCATCCTGCGGATCCGGCCACCACAAAGGGGCCAGGCACCTTTGTGGTGGTTTTGCACCAAAGCGCCCCGTGCGCGCCTTGGTATACCATGTACGCCGCTTACGAATGCACCCCACACCGCCGCGCTACCCAGAAAGGCCCTCATGGACACCACCTTCAGCCACATCAAAGCCGTGTTCTGCGATATCGACGGTACGCTGCTCACGAGCCAGCACACGGTGTCCCCGCGCACCGTGGCGGCGATCCGCGCCCTGCGCGAGCGCGGCGTGCTCTTTGGCCTGTGCACCGGGCGCGACGCCCATGCGACCGAGGCCATGTACAAGCTCTGGGCCATCGAAGGCTTGGTAGACGTGCTGGTGGGCTGTGGCGGCGCCGAGGTCATCGACCGCGCGCACGACATCAACGAGCTGAGCTATCCACTGCCGGGCGAGACTATCGCGCGCATCTGCAAGCACATGGCGGACCTTCCGGCAACGCCCGTCTGCCCCCGAGACGGCGTGTTCTACGTGCCCGAGAGCAACGCGTGCGTCGAGCACCTGTCGCGCGTCGACGGCGTGCCCTACCAGGTGGTCGACTTTGCCGAGTTTTTGCGCGAGCCACAGCCCAAGGTGATGTTTGCCATGGCGCCCGAGGTAATGCCGCGGGTGATTGAGCGGGCGTCGACGTTTGCCGACGACACCGTTAAGGCGGCGGCTCTGCAAACCACGCAGCGGCTCTACGAGTTCATGGATCCGCGCGTGTCCAAGACGCGCGGCCTTGTGCGCGTGGCGGAGCTCAACGACATGGAGCTCCAGAACATCTGCGTGTTTGGAGATGCCGATAACGACACCTGCATGGTGGCTGACGCCGGCGTGGGTGTGGCCATGGCAAATGGCAGCGAGGCCACCCGCTCCGCCGCCGATTTTGTAACCGCCAGCAACGACAAAGACGGCATCGCGATCTTTATCGAGGAACATCTGCTGTAGCGCAGGGGGAGAACCACCACAATGGGGCGGGTGAACTGCGCCCCGAAACTTGGACTGAATAAATAGCGAC
>NZ_QRLE01000049.1:0-2100 GCF_003473055.1 Collinsella sp. AM13-34
AGTCGCTATTTATTCAGTCCAAGTTTCGGGGCGCAGTTCACGGTCCCCTTCGTGGTGGTTTTTAGCGCAACGAGGTGTTCCCAGCCGACCATACGGGCGGCCTTGCGCTCACGCTGCTCGATGACAGCGCATCTTTAGACGCGAAGTGCGGAACCGGGTGCATATACGAGCCGCGTAGCGTTACGAATTCATGGGAATGACCGTATCGCCAATTTGTACGCTTGCAATCTTGTCTGTGTCACAAACTTGCGAGAACGGCCAGGTCTTGTGGACATCAGTGGTGCCGTTATCCAGTTTATTTGCGAAATAGCCGCTGTGGCTGGTTGCGTCCTCAACATGACCGTCTTTGAACGTCACGATGAGGGGTATGTTGCCAACGGCATCCATAGACTCCTCCATGTTTTGAGACATCTTGCCGCTGTTGTTGTCGTGTTCGATGGAACGATCTATGTTGTAGCGGACTGAAACGCCAACGCAGGATACGGTGGCCTCTTGAATCGTCGCCTTGGTGCCGTTAAAGTTGACCGATTTGGGCGCGGGAATCGTAACGGATGTATCTTCGTAATTCAGCTGGAACTTAAGATCCCATGGGCCCGTAAGTATTTTCTTATACTCGGGAAGCTCTTTGCCAGCACGTGGCACAACGAGAGAGTTGATATGCGTGCGGACGGTCCTGCCCATAAGGCCGGGTGATTCAACGCTGAACTGTGCAAAGTATTGAATGCTGGAGTCATTGGGGTTCTTGTCAATGAGCCATGATTGGCCTTGGCCGCCATGCTCGCCATCAACGTATACGTTTCCATCGACACTTCCGGCGATAGTTCCGTTCTCGCCCGGCTCGGAAAGCTTTTTCAGGGCAGCGGGATCGTCGAACGTAAGCGTATAGGCGATGGTAACCATATCCTTGTCGCCCATGATGGCGTCGGCGGTCACGGTGACTCCGTTGTTGGAGCAGCTAGCACCGACGGGCCGGCCAATACGGTCGATGATCTCGGTTTGAGAAGCAGGTCCGTCAAAGATGTCGGAAAGCATGTCAGAAGGAAGCGGCAGGACGCCTGTTGCCATAGCCGTGCCAGCGCCTCCAATGACGATAGCGAGGACTGCCGTTACAGCGGCAATGCGAGCGACTGTTCTTACGGGATGGCGGGCGATGCGCGGCTTGCGTCGCGTGCCATTAAAGTTGCTTTGAGCGGTCGCCGCATCGCTCGAGGCGACGGACTGAGCAATCGAGTTTGCCATGTGCTGCTTCGCATTATCGGTAAACGAAATGTGCTCCAGGGCGTGGCGATAGTCATTCGAATTCGTAGTCATTGTGGTCTCCTTTCAAGGAAAGCCGAAGTGACGCACGTCCGCGGCTAAGGTGCTGGGCGGTTGCAGCTGGCGTCGCGTGAACGGCGTCTGCGATTTCCCTGATGCTCATGCCTGCGTAGTAGTGCAAAAAGATGGCGATGCGCTGTGCTTGAGGCAGGGCCGTGACAGCGGAAAGAATGGCGCAGTCGCGTTGCGCGAATTCTTGCTCGGTATGTGTTACGGGTGCGCAGAAATCGGGGAGCGAATCGAGGTCGACAACCGGGTGATTCGCGTGCGTACGGCCGATATCGCGACATGCGTTCAGTGCGACTCGGATCACCCAAGCACGTTCGTGTTCGAGCGAGTCGAACGGTTGAGTGCGTTGGAGAATCTTGATCAGCGTGTCCTGGCAGATGTCTTGAGCGTCGTCAGCGGATCCAAGGGCCGAATAGCACAATCGAAGGATGAGGTCGGAATACGTGTCGACCAAGCGCTTTGCTTCCCGCTCGATCTGATCGGCATCGCATCGGAGCGTGCTATTGCGGTTACGGCGTGCAGGCATAGTGTCACCTCCAATTGGTCGTGGTGGATATAGGGAAGGCGTCTCGCGAGGTCCCTCTACATACAACACGGTCGAGACTGCATAAGTTGACAAAAAAGGACGGCACGTGAGCGCCGTCCTTACAAAACAATGAGTGTTCTCGTTAATTACACAAGCACCGTGATGGACAGGTCGGACGAGTCAGCAAAACCACCATAAAGGTGCCTATGAACTGCGCCCCGAAACTTGGACTGAATAAATAGCGACTA
>NZ_QRLE01000005.1:0-2564 GCF_003473055.1 Collinsella sp. AM13-34
CGGCGGCGCTGCTCGAGGCGTACGGCGTGGAGGACGTGCCCATCGAGGAGCTCGACCTGACGCCGGGGCTCATCGAGCGGGCGCGCGCGGAAAGGGGCGATGCCCCGCTGTCCTAGCCTAGAAGGAAAAACGGAATAGACGGACCGACCGTCCGGCTGAGTCTGGGAAGAGGCGCCGGGCGGCGGGCGGAGCATGGCCACCGGACCCATCGAAACACATCTCCACCGTTCCTTCAACTGGGAAAATGCCGCCCCGGGACACCGGGAGGGGCCGCGGGGGCGTTCGGCTAACTGCGGGAATGGCCTATTTGCTCAATGTGTTCGGCTGAGATCGGAAATCAACCCTAATCAGTGGTGGATAGCGGTGGATAGCCAGAAGAAACCAGAGGATTCTAGAAGGTAAAGCCAATAGAAAAGCGGTTCCCCTGATTGACTGAATATCAGGGAAACCGCTGGTAGATGATGGTGGGCCCTCCGGGATTCGAACCCAGAACCCAGGGATTATGAGTATGGGCCGAGGCTCATCGAGGAACATTGGACACCGAAGTCAGACCACGGGCCAATTAGTACCTGCTGCCAGGCGTGTGAACGGCATCCTCACCGGGATATTGGAATTCAAAGCTGATGTCGCGACGCTCAAACTCATATGCCACCGTGTGAGCTTCGGCTTGACCGAAAAAAAATCTGGTTGCAGCCAACCTCGCCATACATAGCCCTGTCACAGTGGTGGGTGGTTGGGGGGTGTTCCTATAGTTTTGTCAACTGGGCAATGCTGTTTTCGAGATTGAATCGCGACATGCTAACGCCAGGCCTTTCGGCCGATGGGCTCCAATCTGTTCGGAGCGCTTCGACTAGGCGGCGTAGGGCACCCTGTCCCGCATGATCGCGTAGATGACCTTCAGCCTCTTTCGTGCCAGCGCCTTGAGCGCCTTGCCGTGCGGCATGCCCCGCTCTCGGCACCTAGCGTAGTAATCGCCCCATCTTCCCTCTGTCCGGGTAAGGCAGTTGCACGAGAATATGAGCAGGTTCTTCAGCCTCTTGTTGCCTTGGCGCGATGCCGTCACCGAGGAGATCGAGGTTCCCGACTGGCGGTTGCGCGGCGCCAGGCCGCAGTACGACGCGAGCCTGTCATGGCTTGGGAAGTCTTCGATATCTATGGAGATCGCGAGCTCGGAAGCGGTTTTGGGGCCGATCCCCGGCACCGTCAGGAGGCATCGGTAGGTATCGTCGCCCTCGAGGAGGGCGGATATCTCCGCCGTGATCACATCGATCTCCGCCGAGTTCTCGGAGATCCTGCGCGCGAGCAGCCTCACCGCCCGGTCCTCGGCGGCGATGGCCGCCGCGTCCGGCCTTGTCGAGGAGGCCGTCGAGCGGACGAGGGCCTCGATCTTGCCGCGCGCCGCCCCGCGCGTGAGCGCCGCCGCCCTGCGGGGCCCGGCGTCGGCCACCGACCAGGCCCCGCCGAGGGATGCCATGAGCCTCAGCTGGGGACCGTCGGACTGGTCGACCAACGCCTCGAAGGCGGGGCACGATTCCAGCAGGATGCTGCGCAGCCGATTCTTGCTCCTGGTGTTTTCGCAGTTCAGGAAGTTTCTCTGGGCGGCCAGCGCCCTCGCCGCCGCGACCGTCGGGCCCGGATCCCTGACCGGCAGGAGTGCGTCGGGGATGCCCAGCGCCGTCTTCGCGATGACCATTGCGTCCCGCTCGTCGGTCTTGGCGTCGCCGGCGAAGAGCCTGGCGGCCCCGTGCGCCGCGAGTCCCGGCAGGTACGCCGCCGACATCCCGGCCGCCCTGGCGCGGGCGAGCGCGAGGGCGCCTATGTTGCGCGACTGGTCGACAACCACGAGCGCGTCGGGGAAGCGGCCGAACAGCGAGTCCAGATCGCCCTCCCTGTTCGCGACGGGGGCGCTCAGCAGTATCTCGCCGTCCCGGGTCGCGACGCATGCCCAATGGGACAATTTCCCGACATCGAGCCCGATGACGGCTTCCGGCATTCTAGGTGGTGCCACGGTGTTATCCTCCAATCGGTAGGCCGATCGGAACCCCTCCCTGCGACACCCACATTACCTGGCCGTGGCGCTTGCACCCGGCAGTTTCCTATCAGTCGTCCGGAGCGGCGAGCGCCCCCGGTGGCAACACCCCCCGGGCCCTCTACGGGGCAGGGGCAGACGGCCATCCGGAGGCGCCCGATCGGCGGCCCCTCGGGGCTTGCCCGTATCGTAGGCAATGCGCCGAATGCTCGCCATCGAAATTTATCGGTGGCCCACTTCAGACTGTAATGGGCACCCACGGGCTCGACCCTCAGCGCCTATATCTGACGCGTAACCACAGTGCAAGCATAGGAAAACCTGTTGACTTTGAATTTCATCGGCTTTACTGGGATACCAAAGAAGCAGTTTGTAAAAAAGTATCAATTTGCTGTTTCGAGTAAAAAGCAAGTACATTGGTTAATGTTATCCGCTGCTATCCACACTTCGATTTGCGTTTCTGCACTTGAATTCGGTTTTAAAGATGGACTCATAATCCCTGGGTTCTGGGTTCGAATCCCGGAGGGCCCACCAGAGA